>CALAVF010000001.1 GCA_937892315.1 uncultured Prevotellaceae bacterium
TACAAAGAAGAATACGTCGTTGACTCGGAATGTGCAGGGCTTCAAGGCGAGGTATAACACCTATTTCAATGGAAACGAGGCGTATAAGGAAGGTCGCCGATTGCAGGAAGAGGGGAATAAGGATAACTATACGGAGTTGATTCCGCTGTACATCACGGGCAATAAGGCGACAGCGAAGATGGGGTCGGGCAATTTCTCTACGGCTGTGGAGAAGTGTCAGAAGACCATCAAGACGCATAGCATCACGAAGCGACCCGAGTGGAAGAAGAATCGACCAAAGAAGCCGAAGGACAAGATTTGGCTGAGTCAGAAGGAGTATAACCCGTTCTTGTGGAGGGCGTGGTTCCTGATGGGCGAGGCACAATTCCGCAAGGGTGAGTATATGGAGGCGGCATCGACGTTTGCATACATTCAGCGACTCTATTTCTCGAAGCCCAATCTGGTGGCGCGGGCACGTCTGCTGGAGGCTCGTTGCTATGCCGAGATGGAGTGGTTCTACGATGCGGAAGACTTGATAACTCGGGCACAAAGGGACTCTTTCCCGACTTCGCTCGAACCGCTGAAAGCCTCTGTGTTGGCTGACATTCAGTTGCGTAATCAGCAGTACCCAGAGGCGATATTGAACATCGAAAAGGCGTTGAAGGCAGAGCACAGAAGTCTGCCCCGTGCTCGTATGTTCCTCTTGTTGGGACAACTCTATCATAAGATAGGTCACGACCCCGAGGCTTACAAGTATTTCAAGAAGGTCATCCGCAAGAATCCGCCTTACGAACTGGAATTTAACGCTCGCATTCAGATGACGGAAGCGATGTCGAAAGGCAAGTCGAAGCAGATGATTCGGAAGTTGACGGCGATGTCGAAGAATCCGAAAAATAAGGACTATCTCGACCAGGTGTTCTATGCCATTGGCAACATCTATCTGGCAAAGGGCGACACGACACGTGCCATTTGGGCATATAAGGACGGTGTGGAGAAAAGCACTCGGAACGGCATCGAGAAGGGTGTCGTGATGCTGCATTTGGGGCAGTTGTATTGGGACACGGAGAAGTTTGTGAAGGCACAGGAGTGCTATTCGCAGGTGTTGGGTTTGCTGGACAAAGACCGTGAGGACTACAAAGAGATAGACGAGCGGAGCAAGATTCTGGACGAGTTGCTGCCCTATGCGTCGGCTGTGGAACTGCAGGACAGTCTTCAGATGATGGCGAAACTCGATTCGGTCACGCTGATGGCGAAAATCAAGAAGACCATCGAGGAAGTGAAAAAGAAAGAGAAGGAAGAGGAGAAAAAAGCGGCGGAAGCGGCTAACGGTCAGCAGGGTGGAGCGGCTCAACGTGCTGGTGCCAATGCTCAGCAGGGGGTAGGCAACCGTGGTGGGCAGCAGACGGCGGTGTGGTACTTCTACAATCCGACCACGGTGACGGCAGGTAAGAAGGAGTTTGAGAAGAAGTGGGGCAAGCGTGATTTGGCTGACGACTGGCGACGTAACAACAAGACGGTGTTGAGCGACTTTAACGACGAGGAAATTTCGGATAGCCTGAAAGCCGTGCAGGACAGCATTGCGGCGGTGGAAGACAGTATCTATCAGGCGAACAAAGGCAAGAAGTTGTCGAAGGAAGAGAAGGACAGCATCAAGGCGGAAGAGTATGCCAACGATCCGCATCGCCCGGAATACTATTTGAAGGACATTCCCTTCACCGAAGAGCAGATGGAGGCATCGAATGCCGCATTGGTGGAGGGGCTGTATGGCTCGGCTGTCATCTATAAGGACCGCATGGAGAACTTCCCCTTGGCAGAACGGACGTTCATCCGTATCTTGACCGATTTTCCTGATTTTCAGCAGACGGACGAGGTGTGCTACAACATGTTCCAACTCTATTCGAGAATGGAGCGGCGGGATGAAGCGGAGGCGTATCGTCAGAAACTGATGGAGGAATATCCTGAGAATGAACACGCCATCTTGATTGCCGACCCCGAGTTTGAATTTAAGGGAAGATACGGCAAGCAGATAGAAGATTCTGTCTATTCGGTGACATACGATGCTTATAACTATAGTGACTATCAGACGGTTATCCGCAACAGCCAAGAGATGGGCAAGGCGTATCCGAACGGCGAGAACCGTGCCCGGTTTATGTTCCTGGAGGCAATGAGTAAGTTGGAATTGGGCGACAGAGAGCACTTCATGAGCGACCTGAAGGAGATTGTGGAGAAGTATCCAAAAGCAAGTGTGAGCGAACTGGCGGGCATGTATGTGAAGGGGCTGAAAGAAGGTCGTCTGTTGGCGAGTGGCAAGTTCGAGATGGGCAGCATCTGGGAACGCCGGCGTGGTTTTGGCGAGGAGGAAGACTCGCTTGCCAATGATTCGACGTTCAGTCTTGAGAAGAATGCCGACTTCGTCTTTGTGATTGCCTACGAGCGTGATTCTGTGGATGAGAACCAGTTGCTCTATGAGATGGCACGTTACAACTTCACCGCCTTCACCGTCCGCAACTTCGACCTGACAATGGAGAAGGGCGATGGAATCGACATGATGCAGGTACGCACCTTCCTCAACTATGATGAGGCGTACATCTACATGCACCGCCTCTTCAACAACCCCGATATGGCATATAAACTGCAAGGTCTCAAGTGCTTCATCATCAGCGAGGAAAACCTCAAGAAACTGATGAAGGGCCTCAGTTTTGCCGACTACTTCGACTTCTACGACGAACACTTCGACCGCATCGGCTCCCTCCGCATCAGCGAAGACGAACCCTCCTCGCTCGATGAACCGACGGAACTGCCAGAGCCTGCCGAAGAAGAGGAAGAAGACGAGGAATGGGAAGAGGATAACTTTATTTTCTGAGTAGATAGACCAGTCAACGGATACGGCAAGACCCTCGAAGTTCAAATGACTTCGGGGGTCTTGCTTTTTGTTCGTTGATGTGTGTTCTTGCTATTCGTAATACTCGATACTGCGTCTCTCCACAAGAATTTTCTCTTCCGTGGTGGTTTTTGTGATGACGCTGTCACCCTCAGCCTCAAAGTCTTCTTCCTCTTCGGTGTACGACCTCACCATGGTGCCCTCTGTCCAGTTGCCCTTGTCATCGAAGTGGCTGTAACGGTATGTATCTGTCCGCTGAAACCCTCCACCGCCTTCAAAAGTACCCGATGCAATCATTTGACTTGGGCATAGACGGTCACCCTCATAGTTCCGCTTTTCCTCCCATACTTCTGTCCATCCATTATAGGCAATACTAGCGATTCTGCCCCTTTTATCATACTCGAAAGTGAGCACCTTGTTTTCCTCATTGTCACTTTGGGGTTCCTCGTCCAGGTATCTCACGATGCGCCCCTTGCTGTCGCGCTTCACGGTTGTATAGGTGTGATTGCCTCGAAAATAGTTACCCTCGGCATCATACTCATAGTTGTCTCCCCACTCGTCGAGGGTCACATGTCCCCACTCATCAAACAGCATCACCATCTCCGACGACGGAGATGAATGCTCCTTCAGTTCGCCGTCGCTGTCGTAGGTTGCGAAACACTGCGTCGTCACACGCTGCACCTTGCCCCTCAACCCGAAAGCCAGAGCATCCACCCCATCATACATCGGCACCACCTCTTCTTCCTCCACTTCCTTATGCCAAGTTGTTGCCACCTCCTCTTCTTCTGGCTCATACACCTCCTCTGCAGACGGCTTGACCTGCTTGCAGGCAGTCAGTGCAGCGGCACCTATCAGAAACAAAAATTTGATTTTCATCATTACTTACGGAATCGAATTGTTAACGAAAGGCTGCCATCATACTTCTCTGTCACAGACGTGCGACACTCCAGCGTTTTGCCTCCCACTTTCACCTTCTTCGAGAACACACCCTCCGAGACTTTCTTGCGTCCCTGTGCCAACTTTTCGTTGATCGCCTTGATGATGTATTCCTTATCCAGACCCGACGTGTTCACCTTGAGGTCAACCTCGATGCTGCTGGGCAGGGCATTCGTCCATCTGTAACCATCGCTCACCGTGCGGTCATACGTAAACCATCCGTCATCCACTTTCTCTTTGTGCGTCTTCTCTTCCACCAGATTCCCGTCATACCATACCGTTCCGCTGGCAGTTACATCTCCTACCGTCTTGTTGTACGAGAACCGAGAAGTGTAGCGGTTGTCTTCCGCTTTCATCGTCGTCTGCTGTGCCACCTGTGCCGCCGTTCCCGTCTGCTCCAGTTGGGTGACGATACTCATGGCATCGTCCGCAATGGCTGCCACATTGACATAAAGTGCATAACCATTAGTGGAATTGCCTAAGACATTAAAAGCGGTGCATTCCTTTCCGTCTTTCCCCACTACCACAAAGTCGCTCCTGTCTTTCATCACATAGTTTTTGCCCAGTTTGAAGTCACAGGCACCCTCATAATCAAAGTCGATAACGACCTCGTCTTTCGCATCAACAACACCCCACTTGTCATCTTTCTTTGCGGCAAACTCGCCATTGCCCAAGTTAAATATAGAGTTATACTTGGCACGAATCACCACTTCACCTTTATCATCGGCAACGCCACACCGCCAATCTTGATTCGTAAAGGTAATATATCCATCTTTATATCCTTCATCCCTTATATTCTGGGCTTTCCGAATGGAGAAAAGTTTCTTACCCGTTTTGTCCAGTATAATAACGTCTCCGTTCTCCTCGTTGTTCATCCGTACAGCAATTTTCCCCTCGCAGAAATAGAAACTCAAAAGTTGATAGCGATGACCGTCTATCTCTCCCAGTTTCTTCCCTTTGGTGTTGAGAATCAGCCTCTTTTCCTCGTCCTCTGGCTTTATGGCTATCAGCACACCATCTGAAATAGCCCCGACTTCTTTATATTCAGCAGCAATCACGACTTTTCCGTTGATGTCGATAACGCCCGTCATTCCGTCTGTTTTTTCAAAAACGGCATATCCGTCATCCATGAAGTGAGAGCAACGCTTCACGTTCTCGGGCAGTGTCGCAACCACTTTCCCCTTCGTGTCAATAATCTGTATGGGGTGATTGGGGTTGGAGACAGCCGCCCTGCCTGCATGGAATAGCGTCACCCAGGTATATTCGTGGGTGCTGACAGGCTTTTTCGGTTGGGCGACAGCATACAACTGATACTTGCCGTTCGTCTTCACCCAGAACACGCCATCATAGACAATGGAAACATCAGCATCTGCCAGATATTCTTCCTTCACGACCTCCTTCCCGTTTTTGTCGATGATACTCCATCGGTCATTACTTGACATCTTAACCGTCAGAAAATCTATTTCCGACTCTCCTTTTCTCTCGCAACTGCTCAGCAGGAGCAGTGCCATCATCATGCCACAAAATGTGAGCAACGATTTGTTTACCATTCTTTTCATATAGGTTTTGGTTTGTTGTTATTGATGTTTCTTATTCACTATTATCACCAGCAAGCACCCCAACAGGTGATTGATAGCCATAAAAGCCGCCACCAACATCAGATCCACCATCTCCAAACCCCGTAGACCACCGAGATTGCAACAATCCCCCAAGATCACCATAGCTAGCTGCACACAAACCACCACCACAATTGGGCAACCAAAGCACAAGAGCCATCTCCTCCAAACCAGTAGTTGGGACCTCCGTTGTTCGCTCAGAAGCAACAACCACGACAAGAATCCAAAAGAAACTTTGGTAAAAGGACTTTACGGAAATTATACTGCT
>CALAVF010000002.1 GCA_937892315.1 uncultured Prevotellaceae bacterium
AGATCTACACTCTTTCCCTACACGACGCTCTTCCGATCTCTTCACACAGAAAGGACGCTGCTTCTGGATGAAGGTCTATAATATCCCCGAAGGTTCACGCACAGACAAGGGACGTGCCATCCAGAACCTCCTCAACATCGACAGCGACGACAAGGTGACAGCCTTCATCTGCATCGAGAACATCAATGACGAAGAATGGGTGAACACACACAACCTCATCTTCTGTACCCGTCAGGGTATCATCAAGAAGACGGCGTTCGTCAACTACTCACGTCCACGCAACAACGGTATTATCGCCATCAACCTCAACGAAGGTGACGAGGTGGTAGAAGTGCTCCTCACCAGCGGCAAGGACGAAATCCTCATCGCCAACCGCAATGGTCGTGCCATCCGCTTCAACGAAAGCACGGTTCGCAATATGGGACGGGGTGCAACCGGTGTGAAAGCCATGCGTCTGGACGAAGACCCAGAAGACCAAATTGTCGGCATGATAGCCCTCACTAAACCAGAAGGTTATGACGAGAACGCAGAAGAAACAGACGAGGAACTCTATCCTGATATGCCAACCGTTCTTGTCCTCTCAGAAAAGGGTGTCGGCAAACGCTCCACTATCGGTGAGTACCGTATCACGAACCGAAACGGAAAGGGTGTCAAGACCATCAACATCACCGACAAGACGGGCAAACTCGTTGCCATCAAGAAGGTACAAGAAGACGAGGACATCATGATTATCAACAAGAGCGGTGTCACCATCCGTCTGGCAGTGCAGGACATCAAGAAGTCTTCACGCAACACGCAGGGCGTTAAACTCATTGACATCCAGAAGCGTAACGATGTCATCAGTTCTGTCTGCGTGGTGGAACACACCGAAGAGCCAGAAGACCTTGATGAAACATCAGAAAGTTCAGAGACTCCCGAGACGAACAACTCTCAAGAATAATCAATCTTAATTAATAACTCTATTAAAACCAATTCAACCATGAAGAAATTAGTTTTGATTATGGCAGGACTTTTCCTTTTCACCGTTGCCAATGCACAGGACAAGGAAGCCCTCAAGGCTCAGAAAGCAGCAATCAAAGAGGCTGAGTCTACATTGAAAAAGGCGAAGTCCATCTACGAGACTTCCATCCCGAACCCACAGTACGGTCGCAAGGAGACAGATTATGCCAAACTCGACGGTGCTCTTCCACTCATTGAATCCGCATTGCAGAATGAGTACACAAAGAATGACATTCAGACATTCCAAACGGCTGCCGATATCTACTATCAGTATTACGTGAAGAAAGAGAACGAAGTGAAAGCAGACCCTGACAATGAGCAACTCAAGGGCGAATTTATTGACCTCTCTTCCAAGACACTCAACTATTGTGCTAAGTACGACTCTCTTCTTGCACTCGACACAAAGGCAAAGCCAGAAGAGGTGAAGGTGCGTCACATCCAGTATCAGAACATGGGTGTCAATCCTGCCATCCAACTCCTTCAGGCTGCCCAGAACTACTCTAACAGCGATTCACAGGCAGACCTCAAACTCGGTGCAAAATATGCCAACGAGTTCCTCTGCGCCATGGAGCAGTCACACCTCATGAGCGACTTCAGCAATGCCAACCTCAACGACTGGAAGACTTATGCAAAGGCATTCCGTGCACAGTCACTTCTCAACATCGAAGGTTCACCAGAAGACCAGATTGTCGAGGCATACAAAGCCCTCATGGATACTCGCTACAAGGGTGTTGCATACCAGTCACTCGCCAACTACTTCCGTGAGAAAGACCAGGCAAAGCAGAACCAGTATCTGCAAGAAGGTATCGACGCACTGAAGGGCGACGCTGAACAGGCTGACCTGCGTGCAAACTTCGCCGTCATCCTGATGCAGAACTACTTCCAGAAGGGTGAAAAGGACAACTTCAAGAAGATTGCCAACCTCGTCAAGACAGAATTTGCCGACAACGACAACGCCATCAACGCATACCTGATGGAAGGTCAGATGGCATTTGAGGACAAGGACTACGACGGCGCAAAAGCCATCTTCCTCACAGCCAAAGAGAAATTCCCAGACGAGTCAAAGTGCCTCCTCATGGCAGCCCGTTCTGCCTGGATGAAGGCTCAGGTGGGTGGTTCCAAGAAGGCTGATATGGACGATGCCATCGCCCTCTTCAAGCAACTGGAAGCAGAGAACCCCGAAGATCCCGAACTCTGGGGAGAATCCCTCTACATCCTCTACAACAACACCCAACAGCCCACTCTTGCAGCACCATACAAAAAGTACTACAAGGCTCCATAATCCCCCTTGTACTTCACCACAAAATCGATTCATCCCCATGCACCCTCCGTGCATGGGGATTCTTTTTTCAACTGTACCAATACAAAGTTAAACCCAAATCGGTCATTAGAAGTACAAAAATCCGTGGTCAAGCCCGTAATGCGTTGAAAATAAGTTATTTGCAAAATCATTTTTCTAATGGCGATCATTAAAAAATCAAATTGCAAAAGGATTGTAACCAAGCAGTTACGAAGTCGACTACAAAAATAGCCGTTCTAATGACCGATTTGGGTTAAAGTATTTCTAAGCAAATTCTAATCGGGCTACAAAATGTAAATCCTTGTAGCCGTGTAAACAATATTCACATCTACACCCGCCACGCTCTTTGGTCTTGACTCGCCAAAGCGGTTCGTCTATATTCGCCACATGGGTCAAGATACATTC
>CALAVF010000003.1 GCA_937892315.1 uncultured Prevotellaceae bacterium
ATATGTGAACCTCAACGTGATTGCCTCTGGTGTGGCTAATTGCAGAATCGGCATACAATATGGTCGCACGAATGATGACTATGACCCGGGCAGTGCTGATTGGGGAGGCAGAGAATATGCGAGGGATTTCGAAGGAAACAAATTGACGGTCACCCTGAACGGATTGGCTGCCGATCAGGAATGGAACTACAGAACGTTTGTATATACGGATGGGCACTATTACTTTGGCGAGACCAAGACGTTTGAGACCAAGGACTTTGAGAACATCGCCACGACAGGAAATGTGAGCGAACTCACGTCAAGCAGTGCCGTCATCACCTGCTCTGTTGATACGCTTCGTGCATCTTGGCTGCATGAGGATTTCGACTACAACACAAGGCCAGAGGTTGGGGTGGCATGGTCAAAAGAAAAGAGGGCTTTGAGCGACCAGATGCTCAACGACCCCGAACTCGACGTTTCCTACGGATACAGGTCTGTCCGCCTTCAATCGGTGGAGGACAACACGTACACTTGCACCTTGTCTTACCTTGATTCGAACACCACTTACTACTATTGCTCCTACACATGTGTTGGCTATACCTACAGGGGTGGTAGCATCAAGAGTTTCAAGACCCAGCCATAGGTGCATGTCTCATGCTGCGATTGGTGCAGAAGAGGCGTGTGAAATGATGACCCATCAGAAAGCAAGAAGTCCGCTTGTTGTCACGAAGGCAGCAAGCGAACTTTTGTTGTGAATGTAGGTCAAGTGGTGAGGCGAATGTATGTTGACCAGTGTAGCGAATATAAATGAACCACTTTGGCGGGTCAAGCCCCAAGAGCATAGTGGGTGTAGATGTGGATATTGTTTCCACGGCTACAAGGATGTGTCTTTTGTAGCAATATTGTATTCGTTCAAAAAGTATGTAACTTTATACAGATAAAGTTGAGGAAGGGATAATGATTGCTGCCAATCTGTTTTTTTCTTGAATTGTTTGGGTGGTGTTGTTTTATGTCGTATCTTTGCAAGAAGAAAAATGGAATAACTGTCGCAGGACTCTTTGGGCTGATACGATGATGATGGACAGGTAGGGAGTCGTGAGAGGAATAGCCGTGTTTGTTTGAATGGTAGAGTTGGACAGGATGGATAAAGTTAACTTTGAAAGGGAATGAAGAAGATACTATTTTTGCATGGTTTCTTTGCCAGTGGTCAGTGCGTTCCGGCATTGGCATTGCGTGAGGCGTTTGAGGGTAAGGTGCAGGTGTTGACACCCGACCTTCCTCAGCATCCCAAAGAAGTGTTGGAACTGATAAGGGATATTTGCGACAAGGAGCATCCTGATTTGCTTGTCGGCAACAGTTGTGGCTCTTTCTATGCTCAGATGATTGTTCCTTTTGTGGGTGTTCCTGCCTTGCTTGGCAATCCTCATTTCAAGATGACTGAGTTTTTGAAAGAACGCATAGGCGAACATGAATATAAGTCACCGAGGAAAGATGGCAAGCAGCAGTTTGTCATTGACGAAACGTTGATACAGGAGTTTGCAGAAATGGAAGCCGTTCAGTTTAATTACTGCAATCCTTACTACAACGAGAAAGTGTGGGGCTTGTTTGGTGAACAGGACACTTTGGCTCATTTTGAGCCGATGTTCTTGGAGCATTATCGCCAGTCATACCACTTCCCTGGTGGGCATACTCCCACGGCTGATGAAGTTAGAACTTGGTATGTTCCATTGATAGAGAAGATGCTGATGGAATACCCTTTGCCAGAAGATGGCATCCGATACTTTCGGCATTTCAAGGGTGGCATGTATCGCTATGTCCGAACGGCATTTGACTCTGAGGCCAAGGAGCGTATGGTCGTCTATCAGGCTTTGTATGGGGAAGAACAATATTGGGTTCGTCCCGAAAAGATGTTCTTTGAAACGGTTGAGCGTGAGGGTCGGAAGTTTGCCAGATTTACAGAGGTTGACCCTCAATGATTGGGGAGAACATGCTGAGCCTGCTTGCCTTTTGGGTTTTATGATGGTCGGCAATCGCTCTTCTCACATTTTAGAGTTCATAGAGTAGATAACCAATTAGTGCGAGTTGAACAATCAAGATGGCAGGGATGCCATATCTGAACTTCTTATGCAAGGTCTTGTGATGCCAAACCTTCATTCCCAGCCATGCACCGATGCTGCCTCCAATGCCTGCCATTCCTAACAGGGTCGCTTCTGGTGTTCTCCACTTGGAACGTTTTGCCTTCCATTTGTCAATGCCATACACGAAGAATGTGACCACGTTGATGACAGCGAGGTAAATGAGGGCGATATGAAAAATTGTTGAGGTAGTCATCTCGTTTTTTTTTGTTTGGAATTTGGTTGCTAAAGAGAAGATGATTTTTCGGTCATTATTGGCAACTCACGTTTGACGGTGTCACGAATATTCTGTGTTGCCACCTCCTTACGCATGGCTTCTTCAAGGGTGATTCCTTCAGGGTTGATACATTCCACGTAGGAAAAGCCTGCCTTCAAAAGTTCTTCTTGGTCGCTGATGCGTCCTGCAATCAGACAGACAGGCGTATTGCCTGATTGCCGGAGGATGCCCATGGGAAGTTTGCCCATCAGTGTCTGGCGGTCAGCAGAGCCTTCGCCAGTGATAACAAGGTCTGCATCCCGTACCATCTCATGGAACTTGATGGTTTCGAGTAACAGGTCAATGCCAGGCTTACACTCAGCGTTCATATATTGCAGGAAGGCATAGCCCAATCCGCCAGCGGCTCCTGCCCCTTCTTGTTCAGAACGGTCATAGCCGAAATGCAGGGCAGAGACTTCGGCAAACTTTCTTGCCCGAGCATCTAATTGCTGTACCATGTCAGGGGTTGCTCCCTTTTGAGGTGCAAATACATGGGCGGCACCATTCTCGCCACAAAGTGGATTCTTGACATCGGAGGCGATGGTGAATCGGATATGCTTCAGTTCATGGATGTCGTCCCAAAGGCTACAAGTGGGTGAATGATGCTCGGGTGTGTTGCCATGTTTGCCAAACGTATCAATGAGCGCTCGAAGCATCCCAATGCCTGCATCGCTGGTTGCACTGCCGCCAAGCCCGACGAGGATGTGCTCTGCACCCCTCTGGACAGCATCTGCCACCAACTGCCCAGTGCCGTAACTGGTAGCCACCATTGGATTTCGTTCTTCTGCTGTGAGCAGCATCAACCCACTGGCTTGGGCAATTTCTATCACTGCCATTTTATCCAGAAGCAGGTATTGGGCAGAGATGGGTCTCATCAGCGGGTCTTTCACCATCAACTCTACCAGATGTCCACCAAGAGCCGCATGGAAAGCCTCAATGAAGCCTTCTCCACCATCACTGACAGGCACTTGCACAGCCTCGGCTTTGGGGCAAATGCTTCTGATGCCCTCCGCTGCTGCCTGATTTGCCTCTTTTGAGGTCAGGCACCCCTTGAATGAATCTATTGCTACGACAACCTTCATGGCTGGGTTACTGTTTTTTATATCTATGGTTGCTTTAGCAAGCGACGATTACATACTTTCTTTGATATCTTCTGGCCACCAGAATTGTTTCAGTTCGTTGGTAATGTCGTCCCAATCTTGCATGGTGAACGTGCCTGGCCCCATCATCATGACAGTCATGGTGATGTCGTTGTAACTTCGATAGACATTGGTATCGCGAAACCCATTGCGGAGATAAAAACCATGCCGACGCTTCCTTTGCTCTGGGTTGGGGCAGGGGTTTTGGTAGGGACTCTCCATGTCGAGCACACAAGATTGATCTTTGTACTTTTCTATTAACTGCGTCAGAATCTGTTGGCCATATCCTTTGCCTCGCAAATCCTCACGCACAGCAAAGTACCAATACCAGTTGAATGACTTGCGGGGATAGACGATGGTGAAGCCGATAAACTTTTCTTCATCGTAATATGCCGTAAAGTCCAACGACATCTCCTTCACCAGTCGCAAGAGTTCATCCCATGGGATTTGTTCATCTTCTGGGAATGCCGTTTCATATAGTTTTCTTGTCTGTTCATCGGCAGTCGCAGCCGTTATCTGTTTCTCAGTCATCATCATAGCCTTGACATAAACTTCTCTTTATCGACAATAAATCTCAGATGAGTGCCTTCGCCAAGGAGTGTGTCGCCTGAAAAGGCAGACACTCGGAACTCAATCTTCTTGCCATCCACCTTCGTCACCTCGGCTTCTGCTCTTACCGTGTCGCCAATCTTTGACGGTTTCAGATGAGAGGATTCGATATGGCCGCCCACGGTGGTACATCCTTGTGGCAGTTCGTCTCTGACGGCGAGCATGGCTGCATTCTCCATCAATGCCATCATCATAGGAGTGGCAAGAACTGGCATATCACCAGAACCCACCGCGATTGCGGTGACAGGATCTGTGACTGTCATCTCGCTTGTATGTTTTAGTCCTATTTCAATCATTTTATAACTATAATGTTAATAAGATATTGGTTATTCAGTCCGTCCCCACTTCATTTCTTCACCTTGTTTGTCATATTGCTTGCGTTTGCCAGTGGGAGGTGCTACCAGGGTTATCTTCACCACAGCCGTTCTCTCCAAACTGCGTGCGATGGCATCATCAAAGGCATCCATGTGCTTGGGAAGAAAACGCAGGCAGATAGCCCTCAGAGCCTCAATCTTTTCCTCGCGGTCTTTCACAATCTCAGCCTTACCTACAGCCATCGCTGATTGATACTGTAGCGTAAAAC
>CALAVF010000004.1 GCA_937892315.1 uncultured Prevotellaceae bacterium
GGGTGTCACTTCAGAAGAAGAGTTCATGGACCAACTCAACCACTCTAACACAGGTACTGCTACTGGCGAGGAAAGCATGGACGCCTACATGGTGTGGAAGGAAGACGGCTCGCTCTTGAAGTACGATGCTTCTGGCAACCTCATCAATTCTGGTAGTTTCGAGATTGCAGATTATGACCCCAATGCTGAATGGCGTAAGGGCTTACTCAAGACTTCCGAAGGCGCAATCCTGTGGCCATTCGAAATCAATTCTGGTGGTAACCGCCCAACAGAATTTGATATCGTTCACCTTTCTGTAAACCAGATGGTTCTCGTTTATCCAGATGGAGGTGCATTTGATGGTCTCGGATCATGGGGTGAAGCCTCTTTCTGGCGTTTCGCTTCCTGTTCAGATATTAGTGGTACTACTGCTGGATATTCAGAAGAAGGAACTGCATGGACTTGGAACACCGACTGTCCAAACGACGGCGTTGTTTGGGGTAACATGGGCTATTGCGGTGGCAATGGTGCAGATGTTTACACCGGCAACGGCAAATGGTGGGGTGTCACTTCAGAAGAAGAGTTCATGGACCAACTCAACCACTCTAACACAGGTGTGGCAACAGGTGAAGAAAGCATGGACGCTTATATGCTCTTCAAGCCTTCTGGTGACCTGCTCAAGTATGATGCAACGGGCAACCTCCTTAACACAGGTTCGTTCAAGTTTGACACTTCTGTTGCCAACGAGTGGAAAGTTGCAAATCTTGAGACTTCTGAAGGTGCAATCCTCTGGCCATTCGAAATCAACTCTGGTGGTAACCGCCCAACAACCTTCGAAGTTGTTTACTTCTCAAGTTCTGCGATGACGCTCGTTTATCCAGACGGAGGTGCATTTGATGGTCTCGGATCATGGGGTGAAGCCTCTTTCTGGCAATTCAAGAAGAAGTAATAACCCTCCCACGCAAGTAATACCTACTTATACACTCATCGCCTTGCAAGTCCCCGAGACCTGCAAGGCGATTTCTTGATGATTCTGCCACAAATGTTTTGCCATGTGAAAAAAAATGTGTTCCTTTGCATATAAATTATGTGGAAACAGATGAAAAAGATATTATACTTTACGTTGACCTTGCTGACGCTCGTGCTGGCAGGGTGCAAAGAAGATGCGGGGGAGTGCCGTATCCATGGGACGCTGCCCGACGACAAATATGATGGGAAGTGCATCTACCTGATTGCACTGGACAAGACCATTCGGGACAGCGTGGGCATCGACTCGTGCTTTGTGAAAGACAGGAAGTTTGAGATAACGACCCGGAAGAACATGATGGGTATCATCCGCATGGACTACCATTTCCGTTTCGGCTTGCAAGACCTCCTGGTGGTGGAAGAGCCTGGCGACCTGTACGTCACTATCGACTCGGTGAGCAGCGGTCATGGCACGAAGAACAATGACGTGCTGCAGAACTGGAAGCAGATGACCGAGGTACACAACAAACAATACGGTCAACTAATCTCCATGTACCAAAATGCCCATTTCTCGGGCGATTCCCTCCGTGCCAACAGTGTCAAGGCACATGCCGATAGTGTGCATCATGCCTACAAGGATGCGACCCGAAAGATGGCGGCTGGTCTTTCCGATGGTCCTCTGAAAGACTTTCTCGGTGGCATGTTCCCCACCAGTTATAAACGCCAGATGCCCGACGGCACCATCCAAGAAATTCCGCTTGACTGAGGATGAAAGCCCTTCTGACCAAATATTCTCCTTGTCTTCTGTCACTGCTGCTGGGCGTGTCAGCATTTTTCTTTTGGTACCTTCGCTATCCGCAGGCACTGGCATACCAAGAGCAGTTGCAACTTTTCCTTTTCGATGGCGAATATCTGGCAGACCGTGTGTCCGCACCTGGCGGCATCGCTCGCTATCTGGCTGAATTTCTGGTTCAATTCGACAACAACTTGGCGGCAGGAAGCATCATTCTTGCCCTCCTGTATGTGCTTCTGCAAGTGCTCACGTGGCTGCTCATGCGGAGAGAAAACAGCAGCCGCTTATGGTATCCGCTTTCCTTTCTTCCTTCCTTGATGCTATGGTTCTACATGGGCGACGAGAACGTGAAACTCACATACGTCGTGGCATTGCTGTTGGCAATGGCTGCTGTCGTTGCCTATTCTTCCCGACGTTCCCTTTTATTCCGAAGCCTCTATCTGCTCATCGTTCTGCCCCTGCTGCATTGGGTGGCAGGGCCTGTGGTGCTGATGTTGGGACTTTATGCCGCATGGCAAGAAGCACTCCGTCATCAACCTTCCCTTTCCCTTTTTGCCGCAATCTTTTCCGTCACCTGCATCGTGTGGTGTGCCCCTTTTGTGCCATACCCTCTCTATCGACTTTTCTATGGCATCAACTATAACCTTGTCATCCCCGAAATCTCCCTCATGCAGTGCATCATCATGGCGGTGTGTGTGCTCTTGCCGCTTTTGATGCACTTCCTGCCCGACCTCGAAGGGAAGAAAGCCCGCACGGTTGCCACCGTCTCTACGGTCACCTTGGCTCTGGCGGGCATCTTCGGCATTCCATTTGCATTTAACGAAGCCACATACGACATCCTCCGCTACGACCTGTTGGTACGCAGCCAGCAGTGGGACAAGATTGTTGCCATTGCCGAAAAGAAGCAGCCCGACTTGCCGCTCTCCGTTGCCTCCCTCAACCTTGCCCTCGGCATGAGAGGCGAGTTGAACAACCGTGGGATGCAGTTCTATCAGAACGGTTGGCAAGGGGCGTTCCCTTCGTTCAACAAGAATTTTGAGTCGTCCATCGTCACTGCCGAAATCTACTATCAGTTGGGCTTGGTCAATACCGCTCAGCGACTTGATTTTGAGGCGATGGAAGCCATTCCCGACAACAACAAAAGTGCCCGTTTGGTCAAGCGACTGGCTGAAACGAACCTCATCAACGGGCAGTATGCCGTGGCACGCAAATACCTGAAAATCTTGCAGAAGACCCTCTTCTACAAGAAGTGGGCAGAGCAGACCTTGCCCCTGCTGGGCGATGAAGATACCATCAATCAACATCCCACGTATGGTCGTATGCGGCAACTGCGGCTCACCCACGATTTCCTCTTCAGCGAGCAAGAGTTGGACAAAATCATGGGTCAACTCGTCATGCAGAACAAGGACAACTACCTTGCCATCCAGTACCTGCTCTTCCTGCCCGTCTTGGAGGGTGATCAGCAGAAGTTGATGATGTACAGGGACTTCGTGCAACGCATCATGCAACCGCAAGAACCCAACCCAAACCCCGACGAAGGAGGCGAGACCCATGAGCAGTAAAAGTTTGAAAAACCTCTCCCCATCATTCCTGACGGCAGCCGTCACGTTGGTTGTCGGCGTGAGCGTCTTCCTCTTTTGGTGGCTATGCTATCCACACGCATTGTCCTATCAAGAGCAGTACCAACTCTTTTTGTGGACAGGCGACTATTTCCTTCAAGACATCCGGCAAGTAGGTGGACTGGCAGATTGGCTCGGCGAGTTCTTCGTGCAGTTCTACTATGTTGAATGGCTGGGGGCACTCGTGCTCGCCCTGCTGTTCGTTGCGTTTTTCCTGCTGACGACGAAGGTCGTGGACGACATCTGGTATGCACTCATTCCCGCCGCCTGGCTGCACATACACATGGGCGACGAGAGCGTCCTGTTGAGTTACGTCGTTGCCCTGTTGCTCGCCATGAGCATGAGCCTGGTGATGCGAAAGGCACACTATCTCTTCGACCTGCTGACCGTGCCCGTCCTATATCTGTTGATTGGCCCTGCCACATGGCTGTATGTCGGGCTTCGACTCATCCAACGGAAGGACTGGCGAACGGCGGGAGTCCTCCTTTACCTGCTCACCATCCAACTGGTCGTGTCCCACAGGCTGCTTTCTCAGTGGCCCTTCGTCACCTCCATGTGCGGCATCAATTATTACCGAATCCCCCTGCAAGTGCCGCCTTTTCAGGTGCTTATCCCCGTCACCATTCTCGTTTTGGCATCATGGGGACGCAAGTTCAGTACCTACGACCGTTGGCGTGTCGCCGCCTTGGCTATTATCGCCGCGATATGTATATTCTTCAGGTTTGACGAAGACAAGTATGAGTTGATTCGCCAAGATTACCTCGTCCGCAACGAACGTTGGCAGGAGGTCATCAGCCGTGCCGAACGGCACCAGGTGCCCGTCAATTTCTCTTCCGAATGTGTCAATCTCTCCCTTGCCATGACGGGGCAGTTGTCGCAACGCCAGTTCGCCTTCTTCCAGAGCGGCGAGGATGCCCTCATCATGCCGATGATGCGCGACCTCACGTCCAACCTCCCCACGATGGAAGCCTTCTATCGCTTGGGCATGGTCAACGAGTCCATGCGTTATGCCTTTGACCTTCAGGAGAGTATCCTCAATGGCAAGAAGAGTGGCAGACTCATGAAACGCATTGCCGAGTGCTGCATCATCAACGGCAAGTATGCCGTGGCAGAGAAGTATCTGAACCTGCTCGAACAGTCCCTTTTCTACCGCGAATGGGCAAGGGACGCCAAGACCTACCTCGGCAACGAGGCATGGATAGACGCCCATCCGCAGTGGGGCAAAATCCGCAAACTCCGTTACCAGAACGACTTCCTGTATAATTACGGCGAACTGGACAAGATGCTGGGCAACCTCTTCATCAACAATCCGGAGAACAAGATGGCACTCGACTATTTCCTTGCCCAGTTGCTCCTGAAAGGCGATATGGCTGGTTTTCAACAATATCTGCCTTGGGCACAGCACTATGGTGGCTATGCCGTGATGCCTTACACCTATCAGGATGTCATGAAGTGCATCCAGGCGAAGGGCAACGTACCAGGCTCCCCCTACGCCTCGTATGTACAACGCATGAAACAGACCCGCCATGCCGCCGTGCCCGACGATACATCCATTTCCGCACACTAACCCGCCCATGAGAAAGTTTTTCCTACCTGTCATCCTGCTTGCCACCCTGCTTCTTGCCTCGTGCATGAAACCTGTGGAAAACCCGACCCTCGCATCGGAACAGCCCCACATTTTCCCCGACTACATCGGCGTGACCATCCCCGTTGGCATGGCTCCGCTCGACTTCAATATGGTGGACGACCGCATAGACCTGATGGACGTGGTGGCAAAAGGCAGCAAAGGCGGTGAACTGCACGTGCAGGGCGAGTTTGCCGACTTCGACATCGACGATTGGCACCGACTGACCTCCCAGAACGAGGGAGGTGACATCCGCTTCACCGTGTCGGTGCTGCAAGACGGCAAGTGGACACAATATCAGGATTTCTCCATCTACATCAGCCGCCATCCCCTCACCGACTACGGCATCACCTATCGCCGCATCGCCCCTGGCTATGAGGTGGGAGGCAACATCGGCATCTATCAGCGTGACCTCCACACGTTCGACGAGTCGCCCATTCTGCAAGAGTCGGCGGTGCCCGGGCAGTGCATGAACTGCCACACCGCCAACCGAGCCAGTGCCCACCAGTTTCTCCTGCATCTGCGAGGCGATAAGGGCGGCACGGTCATCCAGACCGATGGCAAGCAGACGTGGCTCAACACCAAGACCGACAGCACCAAAGCCAACTTCGGCTACAGTTATTGGCACCCCTCGGGCAATTTTCTCGCCACGTCCGTCAATAGCATCCACCAGAGTTTCTTCGTCGGCAAAGACCGCCGCATCGAGGTGTACGACACGATGAGCGATGTACTGGTCATGGATATCCGCACCAACGAACTGCTGCTTTGCCCGCTGCTGCAAACCACCGACTGGGAGACCTATCCCGTCTTTTCGGCTGACGGCAGGACGCTCTATTTCTGCACCTCAAAGCCTTACAGCGTGCCCCGCGAGTACGACAAACCCCAATATAGCCTCTGCCGGATTGCCTTCAACCCTGCCAACGGAACCTTTGGCACCGAGGTGGACACCCTGCTTAGTGCCGCGACACTCCACAGGAGTTTCACATTTCCGCGTCCGTCCTACGACGGCAAGTGGCTCATGTATGGCGTCACCGATTTTGGCAACTTCCCTGTCAACCATGCCGAGGCAGACCTTTGGCTGATGGACTTGCAGACAGGTGCCACCCGTCCGCTCCACGAGGTGAACAGCCCCGACGTGGACAGTTTCCACAACTGGAGCACCGACAGCCATTGGTTCGTCTTCTCCTCCCGTCGAGGCGACGGCATGTACACCCATGCCTACCTTGCCGGCATCGACGACCAAGGTCACGCCACCAAGCCCTTCCTTCTGCCGCAACGCAACCCGAAGAAGTTCTACCGTCTGATGCTCGATTCTTACAACTGTCCCGACTTCACCAAGGAGAAAGTGCAGTTCGACGCCCGAAACGCCAGCCGCGAGTGTTTGGACAACGAACGCATACAGGTGAAAGTGAAAATGCGGTAGCCTACAGAGGCAAAAACCTCGCAAAGACGTGTGAAAATAGGACAAAATCGCTGTTTTTGACCCGTGTTTTTGACCAGAAGCGGAGACTCTCTTAAAATTAAAGTTAAGTTTTATAAAATTTAAGTTTAATTTTATTAGAATCAAGGTTTAGTTTTATAAAATTTAAGTTTAATTTTAAGAACGATATTAGCACATGAATAGAAGCCCTCTTTGCTGCACGTTGCTCATGGTGTTGCTGCTCTTCTCCTGCTCCCACGAGGTGAAGAACGCACAGGTGGTGGACACCCTGCCCGACATCTATCCCGACTACATCGGCGTGACCATCCCCGTGGGCATCGCACCGATGAACTTTGACTATGAGGGGGGTGAGTACCAGTGCCTCGATGTGGTGGTGCGAGGCAGCAAGGGTGGGGAAGTACACTCGAACGGAAGCCTCGTGGACTTCGACCTCGACGAGTGGCACGCGTTGGTGGAGCAGAACAAGGGTGGGGAACTGACCTTCACCCTGTGTGTGGAGGCTGACGGCAAGTGGACGCAATACAAGGACTTCCCCATGTACGTCAGCCCATACGCCCTGGACGAATGGGGCTTGACCTACCGCCGTGTGGCTCCTGGCTACGAGGTGTATAGCCAGATGGGGCTGTATCAGCGAGACCTCTCGACGTTCGACGAGTACGAAATCATCGACAACACCCGTGCCCCCGGGGCGTGTGTGAACTGCCACACCAGCAACCGCACCGACCCCAAGGAGTTTCTCTTCCACGTGCGTGGCGAAAACGGGGCAACGGCTCTCCAGAAAAACGGGAAAATGGACATGCTGGACACGAAGACCGACCAGACGCTGGGACTGTGTGTCTATCCCTACTGGCATCCCGACGGGCGGTATGTGGCTTTCTCCACCAACACCACCCGACAGGCGTTCCACGTGGTGAGGGACGAACGCATTGAGGTGTTCGACCATGTGAGCGACCTGCAAGTGCTGGACACCGAGACGAACCAACTCCTGCTCTCTCCGCTATTGAAGACGACGGACAGCAACGAGACCTTCCCTGTCTTCTCGCCCGATGGCAAGACCCTCTATTTTTGCACCACCGTGAGGCGTTCCTATCCGTTGGAAGCCCGCATCGTTCGCTACAACCTCTGCTCCATCGCTTTCGATGCCGCGACAGGCACGTTCGGCACACAGGTGGACACGCTCATCCGTGCCGAGGCAGACAGCACCAGCGTCACCTTCCCCCGGCCTTCCTACGACGGCAAATACATCATGTATGCCCTCGCCGACTATGGCACCTTCACCATCTGGCATCGGGAAGCCGACCTCTGGCTGCTCGACCTCCGTACAGGCGAGACCCGCCGCATGGACGAGGTGAACAGTCCTGAGAGCGACAGTTTCCACAACTGGAACACCAACAGCCACTGGTTTGTCTTCACCTCACGCCGCGACGACGGGCTTTATACACGGCTCTACCTCTCGGCGATTGACGACGAGGGTCATGCCACGAAGCCGTTCATGCTGCCGCAGCGGAATCCACGAAGATTTTATGACCGATTGATGTACAGTTACAACACGCCCGACTTCACCCAGAGGAAGGTGGAAATCGATGCTCGGCAGGTGGCTAACGAAATTCTATCGCCGAAGCGGACAAAACTTTCTGTACGTCAGTGACGGAGAATGGCAGACGCCCATTCCCCTGCTCGGGGGCGTTGAAAGATTTCAAACTGTTATCATAGAAAGTGGGGTGTGCTTGAGGCAAAACAAACGGCTTCGAGCACACGCCTTTTTTGTCGATGTGGGTATAGTAAACCTTGCCATACAGCCCGTCGTCACGCTTCGAGGCGAAGGCGAGCCAGCGGCTGTTGGACGACCACGAGTGGTAGGTGTCCGACATGGCAGAATTTACCTTCGCCATCTCGCTCACCTCGCCCGTGCCGAGGTTCATCATCTGGAGGTCTGACTCGCGGTGCCAAATGGGGAAGGTGCCGTAGTCGGCAACGGTATAGACAAGGAACTGCCCGTCGGGGCTGATGCGAGGATGGCAGACGCTCTTGCCCGCTGTTCGGGCATTGTAGATGGTGTCCACGTCCGTGCCGATTTTCCCGGTCTCTTCGTCAAAGGGAATGCGACACAGGCTATACTTCAGCGAGGTCAACCCACCCAGCGAGTCGAGCCGATGGGCGGTGCAATAGTAGATGTACTTGCCATCGGGCGAGAAGGTGGGGAAGGTCTCCAGCCTGGTGCTGTCGGCAAGCAGGGGACTGTCGATGAAAACATGGTGGGTCAGGTCTGCCACATACACGTCGCTCTTGGTGTCGAACACCTCCATCCGCTTACTGCCCAAGGAGTGGAAAGCGGGAATGATGACATTGGTGGAAAAGACCACGTAGCGGTCGGAGGGCGAGAAGCCAAAATAGACGCTGCCGCTCACCATGTCGTCACGCTTCAGGTTCAACTTGGTCAACTTGCCCTTGTCATTCAAGATGGCACCACCGTCTTGTCCCCTCAGGTAGAACATCGACATGCCAGCCTCCTGATGGGCGTAGGTATGGCAGTTCATGCACTGGTTACCCACCATGCCGTAGTCGGCAAAGTTTCTGACCTTGAAGTTTTCCACGCATCGCTCTTGCAGAACCAGGTTGTTATACACTTCATAGTCAGGCTCAATCAGGCGATACGTGAGATAAGGGTCCACACGGTCGGCGGTCACCGTCCAGCGGAACGGCTTGTAGGCTTTCCATCCGTCGGCATCTTCTGCCACAATCTGCACCTCAAGCGTCTTGCCCTTGTTGGCTGCCAGCAACGTCCGCCACTCTTCGAGGTCGAAGACAACCTCGTTGCCACGCTGATGGACGAACTCCACATTATTTATATATACGCACACGCGTGAAACGTCGTCCCGCAGGAGGAAATTGAGCGGTGCGATGTTCACGGGGATGGTCACATCGGCATAGTCGGGATACATCGGTGCCGCCTCGTCGGCCTGTCGTGCATCGTGAGGCGAAGGGGTGCAGGCGGCGAGCGTCAGGATGAGGGCGAGGATGTAGAGCAGATGTCTTGTCATTCGAGGGTAAGTGCTTGCTGATAAAGTGCCTTTTGGCGTGGTCCGTATTTCTCGTAGTCGCGATGGAAGACCTCCTTCTGACGTGCCACGATGTCGCTGCACAGGAGGTAGTCGAGGGCAACGGTGTTGGCAGGGTTGCTGTCGAGCAACTGAGTCAGGATGGTGTAACAGTCATCGCCCACACGGATGTGGTCGGTCTTGTTGATGAACTGCCGCTTGCGAGCCACTTCCTGCCGCACGGCGTCGGTCATCGTGGCGGGGGTGTGGTTGGCTGCCCATTGGCGATACACCCAGGTCTTGCTGAGCAGACGCAGGTACTTCATCGCCGCCATGTCGTCGCCCTTCACCAGATTGGTCTCTGCCAACCGCTTGACCATCCGCACGTTACGTCCGCGGGGAGAGAACGTGTTGGCAAGCAGGGCGGCACGTTCGGCGTAGGTCATGTCGCCCAACAGGTAGTAGAGTTCGTTGATCATCTTCGTGGTGTAGAGCGGCGTGTCGGGACCAATCTTGTAGAAGGTGCCGAGCACAGGGTTCTTCATCGTCATCAGTTTGTCGGGCAGTTGGTCGAGTTGTGCCAGCGAGAGGCAGTAGAAGAAACACATCTCCTCGGTCTCTGGCTCGGTGTTCGATTCGTACATCTGGATTACCTTCTCGTAGTGGCCGAAATAGTATTCGTTGTCGTAGGCAAAGTTGCGTTCCAAGATGACGGCTTGGTCATAATCCACCCAATTGATGACGCAGGGATAGAGCATGACCTCTCGCTTGCCGAGGCAATAGTGCTCGGACACTTTGTGCATGAAAATGTTGGGCAACATCGCTGCCAGACAGAAGGGGATGAGTGCCGTGTAACGCCAACGCGACTTGCGGGGCAGGAGGGCGATTCGCAGAATCTCGAACATGAACACCACGACCAATCCGAAGCCGAACAGCCAGTAGGTGAGCGGCACGAGCACCAGTAGCGTGGGGGTATGCACCCACCATCGGTGTGCCCATTCGTTCAGTGTGCTATGGGCATACCACAAGGCGGTGCTGCCTATCAATGCGATGATGCAGCCCAGTTTGTAGCCTTCGTAGAGGGAAAGCCGAGCCTCCAGTGTCATGGCGGCGATGGCAAGGGCGAAGGCAATCCATCCGAGCAGCGTCATGCGGCGATGGCCTTCGAAGCAACGCTCGAAGCATCGACGGACGAGGTCGCCCAAAATCAGCAGCGACACCGTCAGGATGGCGGCTCCGGCGTAGAGGTAATAATAAAATTGTGTAAGGAAGTCACCCACGAGGCAAGCCAGCCATGCCGGTTTGTCGAAATAGGTGCTGACATACCCCCAATCCATCAGGAACAACTGGTTCTGTTCCTCGTAGAAGAAATGGTAGGGGAACTGCGTCTGGAAGAAAAGAAAACACGCCACTCCCCACAGGAGGATGAGCAGTGGCTTCAATAGTTTTTTTACACGCTGTGTTTTACCGGTAGATTTCTTCATATCAGTTGCAAAATTACAAAAAAAGGCGAAACAAACAAGCATTCTCTTTGCAAATTATAACTATTTCCTATACTATGTTGACCTTTTGAGAGCAAAATTCTTGTTTGAATCAAATAAAAGTCGTTACTTTGCATACAATATTGTAGATTTTACCATGGCCAAAAAGCAAATAGATTATACGGAAGAATCGCAGCAGGCAGAAAGCCGCAGCATCGCAAGCGAAGCAACTTTTGTTGCGTATGCCGCAGATGTGGCTACGGAAGATGCCCGACGTGCTTTTCTGTATGATTTTGTCTATGCCAACTATAGCCACGAAGAGGCACAATCGCTGAAGGAACGCAATTTCCTGATGGATGAGCCTTTCAAATATGACGATGTTGAGACAGAAACGGATTGGGAGCAATTGGAATGCGAGGCGGAAAAAAGTGGAGTGGCAACATCCCAAGAAGTCAACAAAGTGTTCGACAGATGGCTCAACTTGTAGTGACATGGAGCGTGAAAGCACTGCGTCATTTAGACGAGAAGGCTCTTTGGTATCTTGCCAACCGCAATGAAACCTTTGCCAAGACCTTCGTCGAGGACGTGAGAGATTGTATAGAGATACTGTCTGCCCAACCATCTATCGGGGTGAAACGCAAACAAACGCCACGATATACCTACAGAATCTTTCACAACCACCCTCAGTGTTCAATCTACTATTGGCACACGTCGTCTGAGGTGCACATCATCGACTTGCTCTTCACAAGAATGCAGCGTAATGATTTAGATTAACAAGAAAAAGATTTATATTCACTATTTTTATTAACCAACTAATTTTTTAGGCTTATGAAGAAATTTTTACTCTCACTCGTAGCCGTAATGGCTATGTTTACTGCTAACGCAGGAGAGATTACTCTCTGGGAAGGCGAAGCAGTGGTTGACGGTTGGGGCAACCAGCCAACATTCTTGAGTGACACAGGCACAGAACTGAAAGAAGCAGATGCAGCAGCAGGCGACAAAGTTCGTTTCTATGTTTCTTCTTTCGGTGAAGGGTGGCAGGTTCAGTTGATTGAAGGTCACTGGGGTCCACGTTACGCTTATTTTGCATCTGAAGTTCTTTATGATGAGGAGACAGGTGCAGAAGTTGAAGGCGTAGAAGTTATTGACTTCGCTGCAACTCCTTATTTCGAGTTGACACTGACTGACGAGATTCTCGCAACTGCCTATGAACAGAAGTGGTGGGGCGGTGTGTTCCTTCTCAACGGTACAGGTAACGTTATCGTGAACAAATTGACACTTGTAAAGGAAGGCGACCTCCCAGAATGGGAAGCAGAAGGCAAGTCTCTCACATTCGATGAGTATGGCCAGATTCTTTCAAGCGAATTCAATGGCTACACAGACGACGCTAAGGTTGAATTCACATTCACAACAGCAGGTTCTGGCTCTTTCGTTGGATGGGGTGCAGGTTCTCTGAAGAGCATTGATGGCTCTGTTGACATTGGCGAGAACTTCTCTGTAAAGGGTGATGGCACATACACCGTTTCTTACAAACTGGGTGCTTTGAAGGATGCTCTCAACGCAGGTCCAGACGAGTATGGCCGCTATGGTCTTACTTGGGGCATGTGGGGCTTCGGTGACGGTGCTTGCACAAACGAGCGTGTAAGCGTTGTTATCCGCGAACTTGTTGGTGCTACCGGCGAAAAGTATGTTGCTCCTGTAGCCGCTTCTCCTATCTATGTGATTGGCGATGTTGAGGGTTCAAGTTGGACTCCAAATGATGGCTCTGTCACACTGACTTACGACGCAGCCAGCGATGTTTATACAGGCATCATCACAGTGAAGGACAGTTGGGAAGGAAACGGTTGGTTCGCTTTCTCGACAGCGCTTGGAGCAGACGAAAATGACTGGACGACACTCAACGCAAACCGTCTGACCGTTTCTTCTGACTATGGTGCACTGAACGAAGAGGCTACTCTCGTGACAGGCGTTGACCAGAGTTTCAAACTTTCAGTTGGTTCTTATGGTGTTATCCTCAGCCTCACAAAGATGACCATCAAGTTCACAGACGCTTCAAGCATCGCTGCACCTGCTATCTCTGCTGCACCATCGGCTGACTACTCACTC
>CALAVF010000005.1 GCA_937892315.1 uncultured Prevotellaceae bacterium
CCAGCCGAGCACTGCACCCCAGGTGGGCGAAAGTTCTACTTAATAAGAACTTTCTCCACCCGTCCATCATCATGACGTACGATGTTGATGCCGTGTTCGAGTCGGCTGGTGCGGCGACCGTCCAGACGGTAGTAGGCGGCTGTCGTGCGGATTTGGATGCCATCGTCGGTGGTTACGGTCTCGATGACCACTGGCGGGTCAATCACCTTGTAGCGGTATTCCACCACGTCGCTCTCACCCATGCCGTTTGCCACAGCCATGGCTCGGATGACCATGCTTTCGCCTGTCGCCACGATAGGTCCCTGATAGGTGAGCACGCTTGCCGAGTTGGCATCGCAGGGGCAGGAGCCGTCCAGCGTGTAGAGGATGGTGGCACCCGCCGTCTGGCTGGTCAACTTGATTTCGGAGCCTCGATAGATTTCCGTACCGCTCATGCGTGAGGCGGTCGGTTCGTCCACCATCATGCTCTCGGCATCCACCACAAAGACGAGGGTGGTGGCGGCGAGGTCATCGTCCGTCAGCGAGAACTTGACGGTGCTGGTGCCGAGACCTGCGGCGGTGAGGGTCACTTGGGTTTGACCGTTGGCGTCGAGGGTCAGCACATCGTTGGCAAGGGCTACCACGTCGGGGCTTGCCGAGGTGACGCTGAGGCTCTTGCCCTTGGCTGCCTCGACGGGCAGTGCTTGCAGGGTGAGCGACTGAGAGGTTCCGTCGGTCAGGTAGAGCAGGGTGTCTGCCTCGATGCTGAGCACTCGCAGTTCGACGTCAAACTGCTGGGTGTAGTCGCTTTCCATCTGGATGCCGGCATAACTCTCCACGGTCTTCCTCACGGTCAGTTGCACCTTGTCGTTCACGGCGAACGGTGTGGTGGGCTCGAAGCGAACCTTCGAGACGTACTGCACGTCCGGCTTCTCATAGCCGCTTTCGGTATCGAGCAGACGGAGCGTGCCCTGAGCGGTCTTGTCGCCTGTGGTGACGAGGATGTTCTCCTTGGTCAGCGTCTGAGGATCCATGTACTTGTCAAACGTGATGTCGATGCCCTCTGGGTAAGCCTTCACGCGGTTCACCACGGGCTGACGCAGTTGGGTCATGCCCACGTTCACCTCCAGTTGTGGCGG
>CALAVF010000006.1 GCA_937892315.1 uncultured Prevotellaceae bacterium
CACCTTCATCCAGTAGCAGCGTCCTTTTTGTGTGAAGAACATCATGGTGTTGTGCGTGTTGGCAGGATAGATGAACTCGATGAAGTCCTTGTCGCGTGCCGAACCGCCCTTCACGCCGATGCCACCACGAGCCTGTGTGTGGAACTCGGTGAGCGTGGTGCGTTTGATGTAGCCGAGATGGCTGACCGTCACGACCACCTCTTCCTTAGCATAGAACTGCTCTGGGTCGAAGTTCTCGCTGGCGGTGATGTCGATTTCAGTCTTGCGTTCATCACCCCACTTTTCTTTCACTTCGAGGAGTTCGTCCTTCATCACCTTCTTGCACAGTTCGTCGTCGGTGAGAATCTGCTCCAAATAGGCAATGAGTTTCTGCAATTCGTCGAACTCGGCGTGCAGTTTGTCCTGCTCCAGACCTGTGAGGGCACGCAGACGCATGTTGACAATTTCGCGAGCCTGAATCTCGTCGAGGTTGAAGCGAGCCATCAAGTTCTCCATTGCTTCCTGTGGGTTCTTGGCGGCACGGATGATGTGTACCACTTCGTCGATATTGTCGCTGGCGATGATGAGACCTTCCAAGATGTGTGAACGCTCCTCAGCCTTCCGCTTGTCGTACTTTGTGCGACGAATCACCACGTCGTGGCGGTGATTGACGAAGTAGCGGATGCAGTCTTTCAGAGAGAGTTGCTTTGGACGACGGTCGGCAATGGCAATGCAGTTCACGGCAAAGGTGCTCTGCAAGTCGGTGAGTTTGAAGAGTTTGTTGCGAACCACGTTGGCGTTGGCGTCACGTTTGATGTCGATGACGATACGCATACCTTCGCGGTCTGACTCATCGTTCACGTTGCTGATGCCGTCAATCTTCTTCTCGTTCACCAAAGCGGCAATCTTCTTAATCAGTTCTGATTTGTTGACGTTGTAAGGGATTTCGTTGACGATAATCTTGTCGTGTCCACCTTCTGTCTCAATCTCTGTCTTCGAGCGGATAACGATACGCCCACGACCAGTCTCGTATGCCTCACGGATGCCGTCGATACCACAGATGATACCACCTGTTGGGAAGTCTGGACCCTTCACATACTGCATCAGTTCTGTGCTGGTCAGTTCGGGGTTGTCGATGTAGGCAACACATCCGTCAATCACTTCAGAAAGGTTGTGGGTTGGAATGTTGGTTGCCATACCTACTGCAATACCAGTGGCACCATTCACCAGCAGATTGGGGATGCGAGTCGGGAGAACGGTTGGCTCTTTCTCCGAGTTGTCGAAGTTGTCCACCATATCGACCGTTTCCTTGTCGATGTCTTGAAGCATTGCCTCACCCAGTTTGCTGAGGCGTGCCTCGGTGTAACGCATGGCGGCAGCACCGTCACCGTCCACAGAGCCGAAGTTTCCTTGTCCTTCGACGAGGGTGTATCGCATTGCCCACGGCTGTGCCAGACGCACCAAGGCACCGTAAACGGACGAGTCGCCGTGAGGGTGGAGGTGACCGAGCACATCACCCACGATACGGGCACACTTTACCGTTGGTTTGTCTGAGGTGTTGCCGTGCTTGTCCATCGAGTAGAGGATGCGGCGGTGAACAGGCTTGAAACCGTCACGAACTTCAGGAAGGGCACGAGCCACAATGACTGACATGGAGTAGTCAATGTAACTCTTCTTCATCGTTTCGTTGATCTCAACTTTAATAATTCTGTCTAAATCTTCCATGTATTGTGTGATAAAAACTATTATATATTAAATATGTGTACAAAGTTAGGATTTAAAGTTGACATACCGAACTTTTTAACCTTTAAAAACAGAAAAATCGCAAAAAACGCTCAAAAGAGGGGCATTTTGCGACTTAGAGGCAAAAATCGAGGGGTGGTCGTAGCGATAGGCAGAATCGCTTAGAGGGGAATTAAAAGGGTGCTGAGGATGGAAGAGGGGAGATGCCGTTTTCTTGACGAACCTCATTTCCCGTGTGCCACAGCGATGAGAAGTTCGTCTGGGGAAAAGTATTTCTGGGCACTCTGCATGATGTCCTCAGGGGTGATCGATTGGATTTGTTGCTGTTCTTGCAGCAGGTCGTTGAGGGTGCGTCCTTGTGCTCGTTGGTGCATCAGCAGTGTGCTGAGTGACAGAGACACTTCCGTGGTGCAGCAGAACTGTCCGAGCATGAAATTGCGGGCATTGTCCAGTTCCTCATTGCTGACAGGGTGTTGCTGCATGTCGGCGATGTCTTTCTTGATTTCTTCGATGCATCGTACCACGTGTTCCCGTGGCGTCTCCGTCGCAATGATAAAGATGTTGTTGTATGGAATGGGGTAGAAGGTAGAGCCGATGCCGTAGGTGAAACCCAACCGTTCGCGGATGTTCTTCATCAGTCGGCTGCCGAAATAGCCGCCGATGATGACCGATGACAGGTGTATGGCAGGGAAGTCGGCAGATGATGCGTCTGGAAGGACTTTGCCCAACCGAAGTCCTGATTGCACCGATGGAACATTGAGGGTTGTTTCGTGCATCATCTGTGACGGAGAAACGATGTCTGCCCGCTGATAGGCGTGTGGATGCGGTTCGCCACAAGGGATACTTCCCAATTGGCTGTTCACTAATGCCAAAAGTGCATCATCTACATTTCCTGTCACATAGATGACCGCATTGGAAAGGGTGATGAACCGCTGATGATAAGCCAGCAGGTCTTCACGTCGAATGCTCTGATAAGCCTGCTCATCCACATATTGTGCGGCAGGATGGTGGAAGCCTAACAGTTGCTGATAGAAAACACGTTTGCTGACGTATGCCACTTTTTGTTCGCTCACCTGATAAGAGAGGTAACTTTCTTCAATGGCATTGTCGAATAGCGGTTGCTCGTAGGTGGGCGAAATGATGATTTCACGGAAGAGCGGTAACACATCGGGAAGGGTGCGACGCAGACCGTTCAGGCGTAAAAAGCCGTAGTTGATAGTGGCATCCGTCGTGATGGTTGCTCCGTAATAATCCAGTTTGTCCGAGAGAAATTCAGCCGTGAAACTTTCTGTGCCCGACTTGATTTGCTGCAAGGCAAGGTTGCTTTGCAGTTTTTTCTCCTGCACCCATTGTCCACCGAAAAACATGATGCTGATAGTCACCAGTTCTGTGGATGGCATGGGGATGACATTCACTTCCACCCCATTGTCGAGGTGGATGGGTGCTGGCAAAGTCGGCACTTGTGGATGAATGATATTTAGCGGTGGTTGCTGCAAGATGAGTGGAGTCAGCAGGTGTTTATGTTCTTAACTTTAAGAACTCTTCAGCCCGTTGCAGGTCTTCGGGCGTGTCAATCTCTGAACATAATAAATTCCTTAAATCGCACCCGTAAATATTGCACCGGCCTTCTAAGTCGTTTAGTGCTTTTTCCGCGTAACATTTGCGATTATCTGACTCGCAGTACTCTTCTATTTTATTGAGCCATAATAGCCAGTCATTTTTTGAGAGCTTATATAACGGCTGTGCTGTGAGAGCATTATTAAAGAATTCGACTCCGACTTTGAGAATTTTATTATCTGAGTCAATAACTGCTTTAAAATCTTTTTTCGGCAATGGAACGCTTGAAGAGACGGCCATAACTGAACGGGATTCGCTTAAAATTTTGTCAAGTGCTTCATTCTCGAAAACTAAATCACCGTGCATAAATAATAAATCGTCGTCCCGCAAAAATTCCCGCGCAAGATAAATACTGTAAATATAATTAGTCTCTCTATAGTCAGGATTATCCACGAATTTAATATTAACTGGTAAATCAAGAGTTCTGCAATAATTCATTAAGACTCCTTCACAATATCCAGTTGTAATAATAATTTCAGTGATTCCCAGTTCTGAGAGCTGCTTTAATTGACGCGATAAAATGGTCTCACCAGGTTTAATTTCAGTTAAGCATTTAGGCTGTTCACTAGTCAAAACGCCCATTCTTGAACCGAGTCCGGAATTAAGTATTAATGCTTTCATGATTAATTTTTTGTGTTGTCTGAGTGAATTAATAAAACTTTTTGATCGATTAAAATTTTACGCATAATAAATTACTCCCATTTTAAAATTTTTCATGTTTAATCTGAATAAAAAAATTATATCATTCATAGAAACATAAAAAACGCCCTCCCGAATAATTTACGAGAAGGCATAAAAATTTTTTCGCGAAATTATTTGCTTAATTCGGCCTTAAGCTGATTAATTTGACTCTCGACTGAACGGAGCTCAACACGTAGAGATTCTTTTTTTGATATATCCTGCTCAGTGTTGAGATTTTGCCGTATTCTAGCGCGTTCGAGTTCTAAGTTTTCAAGTTCTGCCTCGTCATCGCTTGAGTCGTCGTCTTCTGATTCGCTCTCATTTGTAGAAATTGCTGCCGGCGCTCCTCCTTGCTGTGCTTTTCCTGATTCATTTGCACGGACTGCCATATTATTTGCTTTTGAGTCCTCGCTATTTTCCTTATCCGGTAATTTCTGACCGAGATTTGAAGCTCCTGACTCATCTTCAGGGATCGGGGGTAAATCGGGCATTTCTTCGCTTAATTCGCCGTTCTCGCTCTGGCCTTCTGATCTCTCGGGTGGAATTTCTGCGGGTTTAGCTTCTTGCATTGCCTCAGGGTTAAAAGTGTAAGGATTGAAGCTCACAGCCTCCGAGTCTTTCTCTACAAATTCACCGGCTGCGTTTTGAGGTGCGGGATTTGCGCTCATACTTGAATCCGAATAAATTACGGCATTTGCTTTTGCTTGTATTTCCCGCTTGTCTCATCATAGTTTGAATATTCATAAATAAGACCACCTTTCAAATTTTATAATAACAAAACTTGTGAAAGTTTTATGAATCTTATCGGATTATTGAGACAATCTTTAAGCGTAAAAATTTATTCATGCCTTGAGAAAATATAATTATAATTCTTCTCACTGATATAATAATACAAATTTTTATTAATATTACACATGAAAGGCTAAAAAAATTTCTTCCATGAATAAAAAAGTTATTGATATAAGGGAAGTTAAGCAGCTCCCAATTAACTCTGAATTTAACGTAAAAGGCGTTGTGTCTCGTCTCACTAGGCGAAAAGATCGCAACGATAGAGCTTTCTGGGACATAACATTAAGCGATGAATTCGGCGAACTCACCGGAAAAGTATGGTACGACTCGACATGGTATAGCTTACAAGGCGGGGACAAATTCCCGATAGATCCTGATAACTGCGATTTAAAATTTGAGGGTTCGAGTCTCGGAGTCATTGGCAAAGTTACTGAATTTCGTGATTTACTGCAATATAATTTTTCTGAAGTCTATTATCTTGATCAAGAAAAATATCCGCCGGTCGGTTTTGTAAGACATTCGCCGATTGATTTAAATTATCTCGAGAAAACTTTTAAAGATTTAATTGCCGAAATTAAGCACAATAAATTACATGATTTTGTTTTCGCAGTATTTTTCAAGCATGGACTATGGGACAAATTTAAGACTTGGCCGGGGGCTGTTGTGATACATCATGCATATATGAACGGCTTGCTTGAACACTCTGTATCAATGGCAATGACAGCACGGGATATAGCAAAACACTACGAAAATTTTAAGATTCCCGTAAATATTGATTTAGTCATAGCGGGCGCATTACTTCACGATATAGGCAAATTAGAATCTTACAATCTCACACCGACACCGCAAAAAACTTTAGACGGAAATATAATAGATCATATTGCTTTAGGTTATAATTTATTCAGGAAATTAGCAGAGCTTGAAAATCTAGACGAGATCGGAAGAGCACACGTCTGAACTCC
>CALAVF010000007.1 GCA_937892315.1 uncultured Prevotellaceae bacterium
GAAGAGTGTCTTCTTGTCGAAGTAGCGGCGGTAACTCTGTGCCCGCAGGTCAAACGGCTTCTGGTCGTTCTTCTTGCCTAAACGCTCAGCCACCCGTGCCACGCACCAGTCGGCAAGGGCGTATTCCAGCCCTCGACACACGGTTTCGTTGTCGCTGAAGAGGTCGCAGGGGATGTAGCCATATTGCTTCAGGAGTGACAAACCGCGTTCGTCCAGCATGGCAGATGCCTTCATCGCCTCCAGGGCATCGGTCTTCTGCTGTGTCAGCCCTTTCAGCACCATGTCTGCCAACACGGGAATGGCAGGATTGCCCACCATGCAGTTCGTCTCGCACCCCATCAGGTGCCACACGGGCAGTTTGCCCTGCTCTCGCCAGATGTTGAGCATGGTGGTGGCGATGTCCTCCTGCCGTTCGGGGTGAAGAATGGTCATCAAGGGGTGAGCCGCACGATAGGTGTCCCACAGCGAGAAGGTCGTGTAGTTGGTGTAACTTCCCTGATGCACCTGTCCGTCGCTGCCACGGTATTTCTTGTCCACGTCGCAGAAGACCGACGGGGCAGTCATCGTGTGGTAGAGAGCCGTGTAGAAGATGGTCTGTTCGTCCGTCGTCCCTCCCTTCACCTGCACCTTCCCGAGTTGCTCTTCCCATTTGCGATCAGCCTCAGCCACCACCTTTCGGAAGTTCCATCCCGTCTGTTCCACTGCCAAGTTCGCCTTGGCTCCCTCGATGCTGACTGCCGAAAGCCCCACCTTCACCAGCAGCGGCTCGTCGCTGCTCTGGAATCGGAACACCTTCACCGTATCTCCCTCTTCCTTGCAGACCTCCACAGGTCGTGAGAACTCAGCCACAAAATACACTTGCTGATGGTTTGCCCATCCCTTCGAGACACGCTTGCCCGACACGACTGTGGGACTCTCCTGCCGAATCTGGCAGTCCGTCACCTTGTCCCATCCGATGCCCTGTCGCAAGTCCATCCGCAGGTAGCCTTCGGTCGCGTTGGCTGGCAGGGTGTAGCGATGTAAGCCCGTTCGCTCCGTCGCCGTCAGTTCTGCCCGAATGCCATTGCTGAGCATCACCGAGTAATAGCCCGGATGCACATATTCCGCCTGATGCGAGAACTTCACCTTCTCTTGCTCAGGGTTGAGCACAGGCAGCAGCGACACATCGCCCAAGTCGCCCACCCCCGTGCCGCTCAGGTGCAGGTGGGCAAAGCCGATGAGCAGGGAGTCGCTGTAGTGATAGCCCGAGCACCAGTCCCATCCCGATGTGCTCTCCGTAGGACCTAACTGCACAAATCCGAACGGCACATTCGCCCCCAGGAACACATGCCCATGACCGCCTGTGCCGATGAACGGATTCACAAGGTCGGAGAGCCGCCCCTTCTTCGCCTCCACAGGAGGAATGCCCTTGGCTTGCAGCCGCACAAACACGGGATAGTGGTCGGAGGGCAGCCGCCTCTGTTCATCCCAATACGTGTTGGTCAGCACGCCGTATCGCTCCACCTCCATCAGCGGCGAGACCAGCACGTGGTCAATCCTGCTCCCCGTCTTCCGCTCCTGATGGTAGGCGTTGAACGTGCCGTTCTCCGCAAAACGCAGTCGTGCCTCCTCATAACTGTCCTTCAAGAGTCCCGACTGGGTGAAGATGCTATAGATTTCGTCGTGCTGATCCACGTTGAAGTCGCCCGTCAGCACCACAGGTGTGCCGCTTCCTGCCATCTGACGGATTCGCTCCACTACCATCTTGGCAGATTCTCGTCGTGCCACCACGCCCACATGGTCCATGTGCAGGTTCAGGAAGTAGAACTGCAACCCCGTGGTCAAGTCTTCAAAGCGTCCCCACGTGCAGATGCGGATGCAGGCGGCATCCCATCCCAACGAAGGCTTTTCGGGGGTGGGGGAGAGCCAGAAGTGCCCGTTGTCGAGCAGCCGCAACTTCTCTCGGTCGTAGAAGATGGCTGCATATTCCCCCTTCCGTATGCCGTCCTCACGCCCCACGCCGATGTAGGCGTAGCCGTCCAGCCGCCCCAACATGTCTTGCAGTTGAGGCTCCAGCACCTCCTGAGCCCCGAAGATGTCGGGGTGCTCGAAGTTCAGTTGGTCACACACCACGGGGCATCGTTTTGCCCAGCCATTTCCCTCATGGGAGTCCTCCTCGTTCTGGTATCGGATGTTGTAGGAACCCACATAGAGCGGTTGTGCCGCAGCCGCCAGCGTCAGCAGACAGCACCACCAGAGCAGCGAAAGTCTTCTTGTCTTCATACAGGTTGTTTTTATTACTTGGGCACAAAGATACCTCTTTTCTTCGAAATGGAAGTCCGTTTTGCGGCTTTTTTCCCACTTCGAGGCAGAAAAAAGTCCCCATTACTTGTGGAGTCAGAAAATTGTTTCTATCTTTGTCCGCAAAGCACGAGACGATGCAAAAGACGAATTTCTGGTATCGGGTCTTCGACCTTTATTATGATGGATTCCGCAACATGAGGTTGGGGAAGACCCTGTGGACGGTCATCCTCATCAAGTTGTTCATCATCTTTGCGGTGCTGAAGATGTTCTTCTTCCCCAACTTTCTGAAGGAACATGCCGAGCAAGGGCAGGAGAGCGAGTTTGTGGCGGCGGAACTGGTAGAGAGAGCAGAATCATACTAACTTAAATACCCATCAACACTATGAGTAACATTCTTTTAACGATTGACACCAGCACGATAGAGTGGTCGAGGGCTCAATTTGCCTTGACTGCCATCTATCACTGGCTCTTTGTGCCGCTCACCTTGGGCTTGGCGGTCATCATGGGCATCATGGAGACCTGCTACTACCGCACCAAGGACACCTTCTGGAAGGATGCGGCAAAGTTCTGGCAAAAACTCTTCGGCATCAACTTCGCCATGGGCGTCGCCACGGGCATCATCCTCGAGTTTGAGTTCGGCACCAACTGGTCGAACTACTCCTGGTTCGTGGGCGACATCTTCGGTGCGCCACTGGCCATCGAGGGTATCGTGGC
>CALAVF010000008.1 GCA_937892315.1 uncultured Prevotellaceae bacterium
CCGACCACAGCATAATTGCTCTTTGGCTCCTTCGGCTTCTCCTCGATAGAAAGGCAATCGCCATCCTTGTCGAACTCAGCCACGCCGTAACGCTCGGGGTCTTGCACCCAATAGCCAAACACACTTGCCTTACCCTGTGCGGCGTTTGCCACACACTCCTTCAGCATCCCAGAAAAGCCACGCCCGTGGAAGATGTTATCGCCCAACACGAGGCACACATCATCCTTGCCCACAAACTTCTCGCCAATGATGAACGCCTGTGCCAATCCATCTGGCGAAGGCTGTTCGGCATACTCGAAGTGAACCCCATAGTCGCTGCCGTCACCTAAGAGTCGTTTGAACCCCGGCAAATCGTAGGGTGTAGAAATGATGAGTATCTCACGGATGCCTGCCAGCATCAGCACGGAGATAGGATAATAAACCATCGGCTTGTCAAAAATGGGGATGAGTTGCTTGCTCACGCCCTTGGTGATGGGATAAAGCCGTGTACCCGAACCACCTGCCAGAACTATTCCTTTCATTGCTTTTTGAGAGATTACAATTTGTCGCTACAAAGGTCGCATTTTCTTTTGTATTGAACAAGAAAAATCGACAAAAGTTGGGCTTTTCTGGAAAAAAGTCGTACCTTTGCAGCGAATCTCAGACAGAGATTTCTCTCTGTCGTACAATTGGTTCTGTTGGTAGGCATTACTCCATTTTTTAGGATTATGTGACATCGGTGAGAGAATGCTCCAGAGACACTAATCATACATTACTTATATTTTATACAAACAACTCAATGGGAAAAAAGATTCTTTTTAACCACTGTGTCTGTGTGGCTATGTTGGTAGCCGCCATGACTGTGACCGCTTGCTCGTCGAAGGGTGACAGCAAGGGGGATGCTGCCCAGCAGGGGCAGAATGCGTATCAGTTTTTGAAAGTGAAGAAGGGCGACCGAACGCTCAACCTGTCTTACAGTGCCACGATTCGTGGTAAGCAGGATGTGGCGATTATGCCACAAGTGGGTGGAACCATTACAAAGGTGTGTGTGACGGAAGGTCAGCAAGTGCGAGCAGGACAGACGCTGTTCATCATCGACCAAGTGCCGTTTCAAGCCGCTCTCCGCACAGCCGAAGCAAATGTTCAGGCAGCCAAGGCACAACTGGCAACGGCAAAACTGAATTATGACTCGCAAAAAGAACTGTTCAATCAGCAGGTGGTGAGCCAACACACGCTCTCCACAGCCGAAAACGGCTATCTGACTGCTCAAGCAGGATTGGCTCAGGCAGAAGCAGCATTGGTGAATGCCCGCAACTCACTCAGTTACACGATGGTGAAAGCACCTGCCAATGGACAAGTGGGCAACCTGCCATACAGGACGGGCGACCTGGTGAGCCCACAAATCCCCACACCGCTGACAACCGTCAGCGACAACTCGGAAATGTGGGTGTATTTCTCGATGACGGAGAATCAGTTCCTCAACTTCACTCGCGAATACGGCTCGATGAGTGCGGCAGCCAGCCAGATGCCAGCGGTAAGTTTGCTGCTGAAGGATGGCTCGACGTATGAAGAGACGGGAAAGATTGAAAGTGTGAGTGCTGTGATTGACCGCTCAACAGGAACCGTGACGTGCAAGGCGGTCTTCCCCAATCCCAACGGTTTGCTTCACTCGGGATTGAGCGGCACGGTGCTGATTCCGACGCTCTATAAAGACGTCGTGATTGTGCCACAAAGTGCTACCGTAAGCCAGCAGGACAAGTATCTTGTCTATCAGGTGGGTAAGGACGGAATGGCTGAAGGTACGCTTGTAGAGGTTGCTCCCATCAATGACGGCAAAGAGTTTATCGTGACGAAAGGGCTGAAAGAAGGGGATGAAATCCTTGCCACAGGTGCAGGATTGGTGAGACCTGGAACGAGATTAAAATAAAACAACGAATGAAACGAAAAAATGATTAAGGGAAAAGTGAAAAACGAAAAGTGAAAAATTTGCTACCGCATTTGTGTGTCATCTGGTGGCGAACGGCTGCGGTAGCAACTTTTTCACTTTTCACTCTTCATTTTTCAC
>CALAVF010000009.1 GCA_937892315.1 uncultured Prevotellaceae bacterium
GGATAGAACATCTCCAAATCCTCCAGTTTGTGCATCATCTGGTCAAACTCATAATCCGACACCACTGGCTGATTCAACACATAATACTCATAATTATGCTGCTCCAACTCCTTCCTGAGTTGTTCAATTTCTTCTTTTGGGGTCATATCGTGAGGTCTTTTATTGAACGTAATCTTTTGATGTATCGAGGGTTATTGACGGTTAATCATCTTTTCTATCTCTGCCACCATCACCCCAGGCAAGGCAAAACGTGCATCGTCCACATGGGCATCGATGGCTTCCAAGAAGTGAGGGAGTTCTTGGCGATAGACGGCTTTCATGTGGGCATTGGCATCGTTGCCGTGGGTGCAAGAATAGGTGATGTTGGCAAGGCGGTCAGCCAATTTGACAAAGGGAGCGTATGGCGTTTCTCGGATGCCTTGATAGTAGCGTTCGCCAGCACGCTCGGCACGAGTACGCCCCTTGTCGTTGGTGAGGGCATAAACCACCTCGGCAGCCAGGTAGGCTTGCTGTTCGCCCATGTATCGACGAGCCGTCTTGGTGACATCGTTGTACGTCAGACGAGCATCCTCAATGCTGTCGTGATAATAGGCACCGAAGAAGAGCGGAAGCACATCGTGCTCATCAGCACAAACCAGATGCCCGTATTTATACACCGAATCTGCCACCATGTCAAGATGGAGAGCGTATGGATGCACTTTGTCATACGTCTGATTGACAGACGCATGCAGTTGATGGGCAGACTCCTTTATCTGCCCTATTGTTGCCGCAAATCGTTCGATGCAGTTCTTAAAATCTTGCGATGTCATAGAGAAAAGCATATTAGGTCATTTTACACTTGAACACATTTCCGTTGCAAAATTTCACTCCTTCTCATTCAAAAGTATTGACCAGAAACATGATTGTTTGTAATGTGACGTACAAAGAATACGGAATCTGTTTTTCAAATAAGACATACCAAGTGGTGCGTGCATTCTTCTTATATGCGATATACTTCAAATCTCGCCCATATTTGGCAAATATGGCAGGTGCATTCCGCTTAGGATAGACATGAATCGATGACATGATAAACTGCTCTATATCGTCAATGTATTTCAACGCATATTCATCATAACTGAAAAAGCCACGTCCGACAAGTATATCGAACAGTTCTTCCAATTCATCCACGAATTCATGAGACAAAACGATTCTTTTCATACATCTTCTTCTCTATTCTTGCACGAAGCAAGTCAAATCCCTCATGAAGTGGCATACCATTCTCGATGGAAGCATTGGTATCGTAATGCTTATTAAAGAACTCCATCGTCTGTCGTACATCCATTGAAACAACAGGTTCCTGCACAATCGATGGTTCTTCTTGCTCATTCAGCATGTCAAGATAATCTGCCATAGTCATTCTTTTTTAAGTTATCCGCCACAAAGATACGAACTTCATTTTTGTCAGCAAAGAAATTAACTTAAAAATTTAATAGGAAACAAAAAGTTTTCTTGATTCACACCCCTGTGGTACTTTATGCATCAGATGTTATTATTTCCTTTAAGAGTGAGATACACTCGTCATCACAATTACGTTGTGCCCTTTACCATAACTACGCTGTGCCGTTCACCGAAATTACGTCAAAAGGCATGGCATTCTGCCCATGCAGGTGTTCCATCCTTGCTGGCAAAGGTGATAATAGTAACGTGAGTTCGACGAATTTGAGCATAAACGTCCAGAGGACTTTGGCGATATGCCTGTGATGTCTCCAACTCGACAGAAATTCCGTCACATCGAGCAGGATACGTCAGACCTGTCGGGCAGGAGACATCCACCCCCATCGGGCAGGAGCCACACACCACCATCGGAGGCAGGTCCCCTCAAAGTGTCCTTTTGTCCTTTTGTCCTTTTGTGACTTTCCACAGAATGAATGACTGAGTGAGAACTTTTTATTAT
>CALAVF010000010.1 GCA_937892315.1 uncultured Prevotellaceae bacterium
AATCTCTCACCCCTCACCCCTCATCCCCCTGTTCAAGGGAATTTGCAATCCGTTCTTCACATTAGAACAAATGTACTGCACCCACATGCCGTCGTTCCAATAGCAGAATACATCATTGATGTCCGTGATGTGGATGTCGTCAATGTTATCTGTGGTCACGGTGTCATTAAAGATTATGCGTGAATTACGCCACTCGTAGTCGCCACCAACCAAGGAGAACATCGTCCGACGGTGCATTGCCTGAATCTTTGCCGTACCAGCGGTAAAGTCCTGCACCACGCCATCGTAGTCGTGGTATGCTTCATTTTCGGTGTCCTGCTTTTTGTTCTCGGACTTGCAAGACGAACAGCCCGTAGCCATAATGCCGACTACCGCCAGCAAAAGACCCATAAGAATCAGTTTCTTCATTTTTTGTTTTATAAAGTTAATAACTATTTTTTCTTTTTACCACCTCTCGCACGTCTGTCACCTGCCGTATCTGACTTGCTGCCACGATTGGCGGAGGAGGACTTGTAAACGATGCCGTGACTTGTGTGGCTTGCATCCTTGCCTTTGCGTGATGCTTTGCCATATTTCTTGTCATGTTCACGGTTATGCTCAATACATTCGACACGTTTCTTTACCTGCTCCTCTTTCTTGTTGTATTCTTTTTGGTATTCAACGTGCTTCTTCCGTGCTTTCGGGTGTGTGCGATAATATTCCGCTGTCCTGCTTGCCATATTATTCTTGTTTTTTAGGTACTTGGATAAGCACTCCGTTCATCTTTCCCCTTGTGAACTCCATCGTCACAAGTTTCTGTTCCTTAATCCAGTTGTACACGGTCTGGGTCGTCACGCCTTCCCGTTTGGCGTACTCGCTCGCTGAAATCCATTCAAAATCCTTTTCTTCCATATATTCATTCTTTCTGTGTGTTCATTACCTGTTCGTTCTCTGTCTCCTGAATCGCCTCTATTTCCTCCTTAATACGCTCTTCATCGGTCTTTTTTGGGAATATGACACGTTCATCTACTTCTGCCGTGAACTCCTGCATATTCTTGATAACCGCATCCAAGAACTGCTTGTTGGTCATGTCCTCTGTCTTTTCTGATAGGATGACCGCATTCCGTGCGATATTGTGCAGATAGGCTTCATAGACAAGCCATGATTCTGCTGCCGATTCGCCTATTGAGAAGAGGGGCTGAAAGCAGTTGAATATCCACCACTCCGTGTACACGGCAAGGTTGTATTCCGCTTGGTCTTCCTTTGCTTTAAGCACTTCGAGCAACTTTGCAAATGAATATCCGTTCTCCGTCTTGCAGTCGTTCTCGTTTGCAATCTCGATAAGACGTTTGGTGTAGAGAAACGGTCTGCTTATGCCTGATGCAGTGATGTTGCTAAAGACGTGATAGTGGAACATATCCTCGATAACTGCCGATTCTGATGTCACGGTCAGCCAAAGCCCCTTGTCGCTGAAATAGACGGTCTTAAATTCCTTGTCCTTTGGAACAAACACGATGGCATTGTTGATGCGTCTTTCTAACTGGTCTCTTGTTTCTTTCTTCTTCTTCTTCATGATAATTTATCTTCTTTTGTTTTTACGATTTTTACCTTTCTGCATATCTGAATAAATAACTGAAAGTTTCATCACGATAGTTTCGTGGTCGGTCGGCACACGTCCCTTTATTTTGTTGGCACGATTGTACGACTTGATAAAGGCGATTGCCTCCTCGTCCGTGTGTACGTTGTCGAAGAAGTATTCATTGTTCGGCAACTGAATCTTTGGCTCTTCAACACCCTCCATTTCCAACTCATGTGCCTCCTCCAGCACCCTTTGTGCGGCAACCTTGCTCTGCTCATCCAAGTCCATGTGCTCCACGTCCTCGTCCATGTAGGATGGAACAACATATATTTCCTCAATGCCGTAGAAAGGTTCAATGCCGAACACTTTTTTGATGTGCGGTCTGTCATCCCTCTCGGCATCAAAAGTCGCCACTGCGTAGGCTTTTCGGTCGCCATGCAGGGCTACAACGGCAACACCGTCCTTGAATGATGGTCGCCGTTCCTTGTCCCAAGTCTTCCTTGGTATGCTTGGTATGTTGAGGTATTCAATCACCTCGTTTTCGTATTGTATCTGCATATATATATTGTTTTGTTGTTAAGTTTCTAAAAGGTGGGGTGACGCTTCACCCCTAAAATAATGACTATTTACTCCCTTTTCTTTCTTTCCCATTGGAAAGTCTCTGTCGCTTCACAGCGGTTTGCGGAGGATGATGGACTCGAACCACCGACACGTTTCACCGTGTTACACGTTAGCAATGTGCTGCATTACCACTCTGCCAATCCTCCCTTTAGCCATCCCCATTTTCACAAACAGGGATTGGCTTTTCACTAACTTAAATTTACATTTTATGGTTTATTCCCAAGAAATTTATCGGTTGCAAAGGTACAACCATATTTTGAATATTCCAAATTATTTCAGTTAAAAGTTTGAAAATTTATTGTATTTTGTGATTATTACTTAATCAATAGTTTACCGTACCCCTTTCTTCCATCCCTTATTCGTTTAACAAATCCCTTTTCCGAAAGTCTGTGAATAAGTGATTTTACATTATTGGGCTGGATGTTAAAAAGGTCTGCTATCCGATAAATATATGTATCAACCATATTGTTGTATTTCTCTCCACGTTCTGCTAACCATGAATAGAATATAAGTAGTTGTTTGGATAGCCCTGTTTCTGTTTTCAGTTCAAAATACCCATGTGATATAATTGATTCTGGACAAAATATAAATCCATCATGTACATAACCATTTGCGTTCAAGAAATCCAAACAGTCATAAACATTTTGCTTTGAAAGATTTAATTGTTTTGCAAGTTTTTTTACCTTAAAATCACACAAGTCAAGTTCGCACTCATCGTCACGCAAATCAAGTAAATCTACATAGTTTATA
>CALAVF010000011.1 GCA_937892315.1 uncultured Prevotellaceae bacterium
TTTTGTATATCAAATTGGGATTTATCCCGACAAATGATGATACTTCCGCTATCGTGATTGCACTTTAATACAAACTGATTAGGTAAATGTGTAATATCTATATCTTCCGCATTATGCCATATTGCTAATGTTGGTATTACATATTCAGGTCCAATCTTATCAGCAACCCATGCTTTTACTCTATACTTATCTACTAATGTTGTGTACAAAGGATTGTGATCGTGCAGTTTAAGCCATTGCAATTTTTCATTGAATGTTTGCGGATTATCCAAATTTAAAAGATACCCCATACATCTCTTCCATTGTTGCTTGATGGCATAACGAGCAGACACCTTTGACAATAGTGCCGGTATTCCAATATTCGGATGGGTCAGATAATAAAACTTACTACGCTTCATATTAACGGATTCATTTTGCTTTTATACCATTCCATAAATTTTCCTATTCCCTCATGCAGCGTCACATGCGGATGATAGTTCATATCTCGTTCCAAGGCGGAACAATCTGCATAAGTTTGATATACATCGCCTGCTTGCATGGGCAAGAACTCTTTCTTTGCTTCTTTGCCGTATGCTTGCTCCATCTCTGAAATAAAATCCATCAATTTCACAGGATGGCTACAACCTATATTATAAATCTTGTAAGGTACTCCATGCTCACAAGCCCTAATATCGAGTGTATAATCAATAGCCCGAATTGTTCCTTCCGCTATATCGTCAATATAGGTAAAGTCCCTAATCATATCGCCATTGTTAAATACCTTGATAGGCTTATCATCTCTCATGGCATTAGCAAAAAGCATTGGCGACATATCAGGTCTGCCCCACGGCCCATAGACCGTAAAATAGCGCAGACCAATAGTTTGAAAGCCGTATAACTTGCTATAGCAATGCGCCATCAGTTCATTAGATTTCTTGCTTGCGGCATACAGACTAACCGGTGAATCCACTTTGTCTTCCTCACTGTATGGCACTTTCTCGTTCATGCCATATACAGAACTGCTGCTGGCAAAAACGAGGCGCGGCACATTAAAATTACGGCACGCTTCAAGGATGTTGAGAAAGCCGACAAGGTTAGATTGCATATAGGTGTAGGGGTGTGTGATGGAATAACGCACACCTGCCTGGGCCGCCATGTTGACCACTCTGTCGAAACCTTCCGTGGCAAAAAGATGGTCGACGGCCTCCTTGTCCTCTAAGTCCATCCTCAAAAAGCGCAGGTGGGGGAATAACTGGCTGGAATAGACTTTTTGCCGTTCCCATTCCATGGTGCCGTCATGAAATCCCAATCCATGCAATCGGCCATATTTCAGACGCACGTCGTAATAGTCGTTGATGTTGTCAATTCCCACGACCTCGTCACCTCTTTGGGCGAGCATATATGCTATCTTTGAGCCTATGAATCCAGCGGCTCCTGTCACAAGGATTTTCATGATGATAAATTGAAAAGGCGTTGAGCCTCATGATAACTGTCCAATGAACCGATGTCGAACCTAAAGTCCGACAACTACCACGCATATAACGTCATCTTGTCCACCATGTATTGGACCGGGTTGCCGGGCGAATCTAACCCGCAAATCATACTTAGTAAGAACGAAAAAACGATATATAAGTAGCGTATATCCATTTGTATCGCAAATTATCTTTTAGGGAAAAGCGATAATCCCTAAAGATAATAACTCAAATATCTTCATTTTATTGCTTTTTGAAGACGCTATTTTGTGATGCGGTATGGCTCCGTATGAATACTATTGCTTTTCTTCTCCTGACTCCCAGTTGTAGGTTCCTGCCGATTCGTAGTCAAAAGGGGTGAAATGTATTTTGCGGATGTTGTCGAGTGACCGAAAATGGTAATTGCCATTCGGGGCGTTCACGAAAAGAGGGTCTGCCTCTAAGGCTTTTGGCTCTACTTGACGCTGCCATTGTGAAAAAGTGAGTGTGGCGAAGGATGTTCGTCCTTGTATCGACCAATAAAGATTTTCCTCTATGTGGGCACGCCCTCCATGCCATGCCGGGCTATCATTAAGTGTCAACCCGCCATTATGCAAGATAATGTTATGGCGGAAAGTAAAGGGGCTGTGGTTCTCTTTGACTATCCATAAAACCTGTTGCTTAGGGCTGAAGGCAAAAATGTTGTTTTCTACCACATTGTCTCGCCCATAGTGGTGTTGATAGCACCCTTCACTACACCGGTAAACTAAATTGTTCCTGATGGTGATATTGCTGGATCCCTCATCTGTATAAATGCCGATACCACCATAATCATATGATTGCACATCATGAACCACATTGTTGGTAATCAGCGTGCCTGGCTGTTCCCCCAATGTGTAGATGCCCCCCATGTCGGAAAGTATTCCTTGCCCTATATGATGGATATGGTTGTACGCAACCGTTACGTGCTGAACTGGGTTGTGTTGCTTGTCGTTGTTATATCCCCATGTCCAGCCGATGCTGATACCGGTATAGTACAGATGATGTATGTCGTTATGGGTGATGGTGTTGTCGGAGGAGTGGAGATTCAGTATGCCGGCCCCACATTCAGACACCTTGCCTCCGTCGGAGATGATATTGTTGTCGATAGTGATATGGTGTGTAACGGCTTGCCCCTTGTGGTATGCCTGTATGTTTCCTAATTTGATGCCTCCTGCTCCCAAGTCGGTCAGCAAACATTGGCTTACCGAGCAGTTGGAGCATAGCGCGTTCAGCCATAATCCATATCCGGCAGTATGCGCGAAATCACATTTCCTGAATATAATGTTGTTTGAGTAGTTGATCTCCACACAAGCCGTCATGTCGGCGGCTGACTGGATGGTTCCTTCTCCTCCGTCGGGCATGACATGGGCGGAATAGCAAAACTGGATGTTTTCAATGGTGATGTTGTTGATAGTTCTTCCCTTGCTGCCGTTTATGGTAAGTATTTTCTCCTGAAGGGGACAGATGACTTCTGCCGTCGTCATGTCTTCGCCTTGTCGTGGAATATAATACACATAATGGTCGGATGGGTCGGCAAACCATTCGCCTTCAGCATCTAATGCTCCACGATAGTTGAAAAGGACATAACGAGTACCTTCTTCTATAGGGTTCCAACTGTTCATGCGGCATTTGGAAAAGGTGATGTCGCTCCTGGATAGTGAGGCATAGGAAAAGTCCCACAAGAACATGTCCCATTTTTGGAGCATGTGAAGCCTGATACGGTTACGCTCTTCCGCCGACATCTTTCGTAATAGTTGATGGTGCTTCTTTTCAAGGCGAATCCTGCGTAGGAGGGTGTTCCCTTCTTGATGCTCCTCAAACCCTTTCACAAAAGCCCAACCTGAATTCGGGGTACGAGCCAGAGTGGCTCGTCGACCATTGACAAACAACTGCTCGAAAGCCACATGCTGACTTCCTCTCTTAGGCCATGGTGCCCGGTAGATTTTATCTTTGTAATGCTCCCATCCTCCCATTTTCATTCCCCCAATTATCCGTGGCTTGGTTTTACCTTCTCCGCGTATCACAACAGGGCGGCGAGGTGGCTTGGTGATGGCTTGCGTCTTGAAGATGTAGTAGTCGCAAGGAGTCATCATTACAAAAAGGGTATCGCCTGTTGTTATTGACCACTCTCGTTTGTTCATGGCTCCTTCAAGTGTAGCCAAAGGATTCCTTATACTTCCATCGTTGGCATCGTTGCCTCCTGGTGAGAGGTAAAGTGTATTTTGGGGATAGACGGTGGCCGTGGTGACCAATATCGTCATTGTTATCGCAAGAACCTTCTTCATGGATGATTTCATGATTGGCAAATGAATACTTTAAGGGTCAAGACCCGAGTAACTGGCAATAGAGAGAAATGTATTTCTCTTGCATATTGGCGAAGTTGAATTGGGCGGCATGGCTGAGACCGTCTTTCCGTACCTTCGCCATGAGACCTTCATCTTCCAGTAGTTTCATCTTGTCCAAGAGGGTGTCTTCCGAGGGGGTATCCATCAGCAAGGAGCGATTTCCAACCACCTCTGGTATCGATGATATGTTAGTGGCTATGACAGGACACCCTGCCAATTGGGCTTCTATGATGGGAAGTCCAAATCCCTCATAGCCAGAGGGGTATACCAAAGCGGCGGCATGATTGTATAACACATTGAGTTCGGCGTTGGGGATGAAACCCAAACTCTTGTATCTGTCGGGGGTAACGTTCCGTTCGAGATATTCTCTTTCATTCTCCGACAATTCTTGGCCAATAACGAGCAGGTTGTATGGGGTTTTCTTGATACATTTTCCCAATAAATGGAAATTCTTGTAGGCTGCCCGGTTGCCGACAAATAACACAAAAGAACCCGAAGGAAAGGGTAGATCGACATGCTCGTTCTTATTCAAGACATGGTATTCGTCAGACACAGCATTATATATCACATGAATCTTACGCTCATCGATGTCGGGGAAGAAATGGAGCAGGTCGTTTTTCGTGCTGTTCGATACACATACAATGGCCTCTGAATGAACAATAGCCTTTCTTTTTTGCCATGTATGCAAGCGTTTCTTCCATCCTTGCCGAAAGAATTCATTGGTAAAGTCGTGCACTGTCGTGACGTTGATGGCATTGGGATTGTCGCAATACCGATAATAGGATGAATGGAAAATGAAAGGCTCATGGCCATTCACCTTTACAGGCAATCCTCTGCTCAGCGCAACCAACTTGTTTTTGTGAATGATTCTATCTTCTGGTATGGAAAGGCTTTTTCGGTAGGGATTCAAAGCGTCAGGATTGTCGATAAAACGTGTTTGGTCAGGGTATTGCTTCATGATCATTTTCGTCAGTTCATGCCAAAAAACAGATATCCCGCCGTATGACTGCAGTTCATAAATGATGTTGTCTAATACAATATTCATGGTTAATCGTGATATTGGGACCTACTTGTCTTGTTTATAGTCTGAACTCGAATATCTTGTACAGGAATTTTACGCAGATGAAAAGAGAGTTGGTATACAACCCGTTTTCTTTACAACCTCTCACATCGTCGTGTATGAGTTGAAGGGTACTCTTGAAATTCCGGGTGCTCAAACCGCCTTTGCGCATGGTTACAAAGTCTTGGCTGATGTAGGAATATCGTATTTTATGACGGTGGAACAGACGTACCATCATCTCAAAATCAGCCCCGATCTGATAATCTGTCTTGTATGGACCTGCTTCGTCATACACCTGCTTGCGGGCATAGAACGAAGGATGGGCAGGCATGAACCCGAACCGTAACCATCGAGGATGGAACAATCGGGAAGAATAATAGCGTATGCATTTGTCGTCGTTGCCTTGACTGATGAAATGTATGTCTGCATATACAGCATCTATTTGTGTGTCTTCAAATGCTTTGGCCACATTCGAAAGCACGTCGTCGGAGGTGAAAAAGTCGTCGCTGTTCAGTATTCCCACAATATCGCCTGTCGATCTTGATATTCCTTTGTTCATGGCGTCATACAGACCGTCGTCTTTTTCGGAAAACCATACCATGCGACCTTGGTATTGTTCTTCGTATTTCTTTATTATATCATGTGTGCCGTCAGTCGAACCACCATCGACTATGATATGCTCATAGTCGGGGTAGGTTTGCCGCAAAACGGATTGAAGGGTGTCTTCTATGGTCTCAACGGCATTGAGAACGACGGTTATGATTGAGATTTTCATTCCTTTAAGGCTTTTCTCTTTTTATAACGAGCATAGGGGGCGCTTATTGCCTTCGATTGTCATTTACGTATCCAAGTGATGAACATGTAGCGAAGGTCGTGATGTACGATGGCGTATTTGCATGAGAAAGCAAATAGATAAAGTTGTACTGCAATCGTCGCCAGCAAACCCTCCCGTCGCATCAAGTGTATCCAAGCGCGGTTCTGCTCAACGAATCTGGCCGATTTCTTCTCATACGACTCGTTCTTTTCATAGAAATCCAATGAATGTGTCATGGTATAGTCCACAACATATAAATGTTCGCGTTGTCGGCGGTATCTCATCATGAAATCGTTGTCTGTTCCATAAAAGGTGAGTTCTTCGTCGTAACCGGGAAAGTCGTCTTTGAGGTAACGACTGTGAATCATCATGCCACTATTGATGGCTGTACGGTTCTTTGAAGACGTGACACCAGGTGTGATGCTCTTGAGGAAACGACCTTTGAACAACTTCATCTGAGCAGGGCTAACCAATCGGTTGTTAGAATATACAATGGGTAGGAAGAGGTCAATGGCCGGACATTCATCAACGGCTTTTTCCACTTGCTCCAAAAACGAGGCATCGAACTGTGAATCGTCGTCCAACAACCATAGAAATTCATCATCCGACAATTCGGCAATGGAACGGTTGTAGAGGGTAGACAACCCGATGTTAGCCCCACCGTTATGGCGGTATTCCATAGATAGCCCCAACAAGTTTCTTGCTTGGTCTATTGTACCTATGCTCCACGGTTCGGGGCTGTTGTCCCATAGCAAAAGACGTACATGGTCTTTCCATTGGTACTTCAGCGTAGACAATGAACTGAGAGTGGAAGACTCATCTGGCTTTTTCTGGTAGATTACTACGGTTGCTAATATCTTATTTGTCATGGGGAATGGTTTTGTGACGTTTCAAACCGGCTTTGATACCTTTCACCATATATTTCCAGCATTTGCCGCCTTGGCGAATGAACAGTGGAAAATAGATAAGACGGGCAACGTATTTGATGCCCATGTTGATTTTCCAACGTAAGGGAACGTACTTCTTGTGGGTGAGCCAGAGGTAGTTCCTGTATTGGTAGAAATATCTGTGTGGTGCCGAGATGATGATGATATAGCCGAATAGGTCAATAGTCTTATTGCCTACATGGTGATGGATGCAAAGTTTGCACCAATGATTTAGATTGTGAAATTTGTTATAATGGATATTTTTTGAATAATAAAAATAGTGAGAATAGAATGAGATGTAGTCAATGCAGTGTTTGGTGCGAAGATTGCTTTGATGAAAGT
>CALAVF010000012.1 GCA_937892315.1 uncultured Prevotellaceae bacterium
CCTCACGCACCACGGTGAACTCCTGCTGATAGTCCTTCTGCATCTGCAGGCCGTTGTACGCCTCCACCTGTCGGCGCACGGTGAGTTGCACCTTGCTGCCGCTGGCGAGCGGACTTTCAGCCCTCACCTTCACACGCGACGCATACACCGCCTTCTTGTCGTAAGACTGGCTTCTGTCCTGCTGCTCGATGCGGCATGGCACCTGCTCGCCGTTCTGCGAGAGGAAGAGCCTTTCGGTGGTCAGCGACTGCGGACGCATGTACTCGTTGAAAGTCACCTCCACGCCGTCTTCGTAGGCACGTGCTGTCTGCACATCTGGCAGGGTGTTACGCACCAGCGGGATGTTGATGTCCAACTGTGGGGGTGGTACGGGCAACCAGTCAGAGTAAGCCGTCTCGTAGCCCTCCTTCTCAATCTTCACCTGCCACAAGCCCTGCGGCACGTCCCAGGCATACTTGCCCTCAGCGTCGGTGAGCAGCGGATTCTCCTGACGGAACTCCTCGGCGTTCCACTTCACCACCTCGTCGTGCAGGTCGCCATACTCGTCCTCACCCGTCTGCTTGAAGTAGATGGTCGCCTTGGCATTCTCCACGCGGTTGTCTGCCACGGCTTCATAGACATAGCCAGAGGGGTCGATGATAGCCTGTACACATAAATGTTGCATCCACGGACGTCCCATTTCGGCGCGCAGTGCCGCCCTGCGTCGTTTTTCATTCCACTTCCGGCTTTCCTCATCGCAGTCTAGTAAGTCAAATTCACCCCTGTAGTAAGGCATTTTTTCATTATAGATTGCATCATTAGACATACCTACTGCCAACTTAGTAACAGCAACGATACAACCTCCTAACACACCATTGATAGAGGCTCCTGCTGTTCCCGGAATTGCAGCGATACAATCCTTAATACCCTCTGTCGTTGCCAAATCAGCCGTTGCCAGTCCCGCATACAATATAACTTGTTTTGTACGGAAATCTAATATGTCTTTCTTAAGTCTGTCAGCATTGTCCTGGTCTTCTATGCACGGGTCTGGTACCTTATTTGCCATTTTATTCAATTCGTTTATTTTTTCTATCATTTGCCGAATGTCATCGAGAACTGCAGCCCACGAAAAGACTTCACCGATAGCATTAAAGCGTTGAATCAAATTCCAAGTTTTCAAGGCTGCTCCCCCTTTGGGTGGATAGAAATACTTTTTACCTTCACTTCCCATTTTTACATAATTCAGCCCTTGCTCACTCAGTTGCTCCATGACTTCTGAGACAATCTGTAGGTTCTTTTTGTTTGCCTGAAGTTTTGTAAGAGTTTTTACTGCCCGTTTACTTTCCATAAGCCTTCCTAATTTTTCATAATTCTGGAATTTTATTAAGGACTGGGTTTCTCTCAAGGTACATTTGGCTAACTCCTTGTTGACGTATTTTAAAGCGTCACGTGAGTACTCCTTGGAAAGATCCACTATACCCAGAAGCGTAATGTAACACTCTGTAAGAGTTGTGAACCACCAATCAAAATCGCCAACGATTCTTCTGGGGGAAGCCAGCCTCTCGGCTGCTTTTCCTTTCACCTCCATACGGTAGTCGTTCTGGAAATCGACAAGAATGTAATGTTCATCCTCCACAAGTTGATAGATGGTACATCCATCGGTCATGTTGATGGGGTTGTAGCCCTCGTTCAACAGTTGCTCTGGGGTGAGACCATCAGTGTGGGTGACACTGACGTTCTCACCCATGTCAGCATTGTACGAATCCAAGCCTTTTAGGAACTCATCAACATCAACTCCCTCAAGTTCGCTATCAATGGTATCAACCAGTTCGTCAAGCGTCATGTCCGTTTCGGCATCTTCACCAATCTTTGCCATGTCAATGCCCATTAGTTCTGCCAACTCGTCAAACAATTGATTCCGCTTGTCGGCATTCGTTTCAGTGCTCCAAGCCGTCAGGACACGCTCAAACTCTTCGTTATAGGCAGTCAGGCCCTCTCTGTAGCATTCCATCAGATGGGTGGCGATGTACTGCATATCCGCATCAACCCGTGGTTCTGTCTCATCCAGGAAGTCCACATCCACATTGCACACCGCATCTTGCTGCAAGTTGACGCTGCACATCCAATGTCCTGTGGTGCCATCATACTCTGCCTTGAGGTAGTCAACCTCGCCATTTACGGTGGTGTATTCAAGGATGACGTTCTTCACCAGTGTCGAGTCCGTTGTGTTGAAGATAATCTCGAAGAGGAACGGGTTGCTCGTATGGACGTATGCGGAGTACCATTGGCTCCTCGTATTCTCTGGATTCTCGAAGTCGAAATCGATGCACAGGTTCTGGGCATCGGAGATGACCGAACTGTAATCGTCGGGATTGTTCCATGCACCTATCAATGGTGGGTACATCAGCACGTGCAATGGACGAACCATGTTCTGGTCATAGGTCACGTTCACCGTCTCGGTCTTCGCCTCGCGTCCCTGCTTGGTCGTGATGACGGCATACACAGGAATGGTTGCCAAGTTAGGACATTCGGGCAGTTCCACGTGCATGTCCCAACTGCCGTCTGCCAACGACTGGGTCTCGCCCACCAGGATGTCGTTGCCTGCATACACCCTGACAGGGCAGAGTGCCGGGGCTGTTCCATAAACGGGGAACGAGAGTTTGTAAATCGCATCGGGCGCCACAATCGTCATGTACTTCACCTCGCAGGTAGCAACACCGATGGGTTGTGTCACCGTCCTGCCGTCAATGTCGAACTGCACTTTTGCCGATGCCGTCAACGTGCCCTGGTCGATGGCGGTGAGGATGAAGCGGGTCGGCTCATCCAGGTAGTCGTTCTCCACAGGGATGCTGAGGTGTCCGTCCTCCATCGTGGCACGCACCATCTTCGTACCCGTCATCGACGAGCCTTCCACAAACTCTGCCGCATTGAAAGGATAGTCCACCACCAGACGCACGTTGCTCACGCGTTCCTTGATGTCCTCCTTGAAGGCGATGTCGGCACGCAGCGTCACGTTGCAACTGGTGCTCACCTCTGTCTTGTTGGGCATGAAGAGGGTCTTGGCATCGTCGATATAGTAGAACGGCGAGGCATCCAGCGTCGGAATCTGGTCGTTCGCCACCACGGCAATGATGCCGCTCTCCACCTTCACCTTGTTGCTCACATAGTCCTTGTCTGCCTCCATGCCCACGGCGGTATAGTCGCTCAGGTAGAGCAACTTGCTCAGCAGCGGGTCGCTGCCCATGGTCACCACGGTGTAGTCGCCATCCTTCAGTCCCGTTAGGGTGAGGGTCGCCTCGGCGAAGGTCTCCTGCCGGCACAGCAGTCCGTCAGCGTCGTAGAGGGCTGCCGTCACCTCTTGGTTGTTCGTCCGCAGGAACGACACCTCAACGCCGCCCAACTCCTTCAGGGCGAAGATGACGGAATCTGCCTTCTCCTCCTCGTTGCTGAGCGTCACGCTCACCTCCACCGGCATGAACAGGTCTTTCAGGCTCGATGCCGTCAGCCGGATGCGGTCGCCCACCTTGGCTCCGCTTAGCAGTTGCACCTCGGGGTATTGCACCATAAGGCTGTCGAGTGCCTCGCCTGTCGTCTCGTTGTAGGCAGCGATGGTGACATTCTGGTAGTCGCTGTAGTAAGGTAGAGTCTGTCCTTCCTCGTCAGCGGCAACGGAGGCAGTATAAGTGAAGTCGTAGTGGATGGTCGGTCCGGCAAGCGGCGACAGGGTGAGGTCGAAGTTGCTGTTAGGGTCAGACAATCTGCTGTACTCCACTGCCTTTCTTGCAGCCACATACCCTCGCGCGGCGGCACTCAGCGTCAGGTCGCCTGCCGGGGTTTCCAGTTCGTAGCGGCCCAACTGGTCGGTAGTGGCGGTGAACACCTTTCCCACGATACCGTTCATCATCAGCGAGGCGGTGACGGTAGCGATGCCGACGGGTGTGCCGTCGGTGACAGTCCCCCGTCCACTCAGAGTGAGGGTATCGGGCTTGCTGAGCGTGTAGATGGTCTGTGCCGTAGCCTCTTTCACCACCAGTTCGGTGCGTGGCGGCACACCGTAGCGGGCAGCCAGTTCGGTGGGCAGGGTGATGCCATAGAGCAGTCGGGTGCCCTCCACCTGTCTGGCGAGGGTGCTGCCCGTGCCGATGCGGTTGCCCATCGCGTCCATCCAGACGATGGTGGTCTGGTCGGTCACGTCGGTGGGGTTGCCACCCTCCTCTTCGGCAGGAGTCTGTACGGTCAGTTGCACGGTGTGCATGGGCTGTACGCTCTTGAAGGTCATCTCCATCGGCTTTCCGCTCAGGGTGAGGGTGTCGGTGGAGGCAATCAGCACGCCCTGCGGACTCATCAGGTGGGCGGTGTAAGGCTCCTCGTTGGTCTGTGCGTAGAAGATGTAGGAGGGGCGTTCATCGACGATGTATTTGATCTGTTCGCCTGTCCGTGCGTTGCAGAGCAGGAGCGACATGCCCTCGTAGCGTCCGTCCGTGAAGTTGTCGGGCAGGTCAACGGTGATGTTCTCCGCATCGCCTTCGGGGATGGGGAGGATGTCGGCAAATTTGTTCCAAAGCGTATCTGCCTTGTAGGCGGCAACAGACTGCTCGGGCACATAGAGGGTGCAGCCAGCAGGGAGTTTATCGAAATGTTCACTTGTGATGTAGTCAAGAACAGTTGGTGGAACGGATGCATAAAGCGTGACATCCTCCAATACTGGATAATTCCCCCAGTAAAAATGCCTGAGTTGTTCTATGTTCGATGGCAGAATCAGTTTCTTCAACGTTGGTACAAAATATGAAGACAAAGTGTTCTCGAAAGCATAATCATAGTTGTAATGCGTTACTCCGTAGGTGTGGCGCAAATCTACGGTTTCTATATTCGGGAATTCAATTTCACAGTTACCACAGTTATACCCATTCGACATCCAGTCCAAGGTTGATACATCCCCCAATTCCCCTATTACTGTCACCTTCTTCACATCAGCCTTGTTTACTCCGTAGCGCTCTACAATGGCATCAACTGTACCACGCATGCCATAGGCATGGTAATATACGTTTTTCCCATAGGTCTGGAAGCCACTGACAATAAGTTCACCCGTCGATGCATTCCAGCCACCAGGGGAAGGATTGCCTGGCAGTTTTGGGTAATCGGGGTCATACTCTCCATAGAGATAGATGTCAACATCATGGTCGGGCATGAAGAACAAGAAGGAACCCAATTCACCCCCATGTACGTGGTAATTCTCATCGCCTTTCTGGTGAATCTTCTGTCCATCGATTTCCATATAGGTGTATTTCCATCCTGTACCCACAGAGCCAACAACAATGACGCTGTCACCCGCTTCCAGGCTAATACCGTATGCGGTACCATCCCAGCCAGATTCATACTCAGGACGACCGTCTGTTATCATGAGCAGATTGGCATCATCGGTGTAAAAACTTACGTCTCCATGTGACCCAATGGTAGAAATA
>CALAVF010000013.1 GCA_937892315.1 uncultured Prevotellaceae bacterium
GCCTGCAGAACCGCAACCTACAGCCGGGTGCCCTGCCCCGCTTCCGCTTCCCCGCAGGGTCGGCGTGTGGCATCTACAACCTGCCCGTGCTCAACTTGCTCCGACAGGGCGAACCCCTCTACATCACCGAAGGGTGCTCCGACTGCTGGGCGATGCTCTCGGCAGGCCACAAGGCGATTGCCATCCCGTCCGCCACCTTGCTCAAGACCAAAGACGTGGAGCAGTTGGCCATGCTCAATGCCCAATTGACCATCACCTTCCACATGTATCCCGACCGCGACCAGCCTGGCGAACGGCTCTTCCTTCAGTTGCAGCAAGTGCTGCCCCGTCTGGAGCATCACCAACTGCCCCTCGGCTGCAAGGATTTCAGCGAGTATTATCTGACGACAAAGTGAACAGTTCCCTCCTGCACCCTTCGACGTAATTGCGTTCTGCCCTGCATCGTAATTGCCTTGAAGGGTGCGGGAAAGGGGTGGAATGGTCTCAAAGAAAAAGTTGGCAAAAAGTTGAAAAATAGTGGGTTGAATGCTTGCGTATGTCGGGAAAAATTCGTAACTTTGTAGCGTAAAAAATGAGGGGGAGAATAGGGCGGATGCTAAGAAAAAACGGATGTCTATAAACGCATAAATTTCAGAAAAACGGATGGAAATCAGGTTGAAACGGTATTATGGCGACGCTGAGGTCACGAAGAGTGTGATGGAGGTGTGGATGCAGGGCGAGGAGTCGCCGCGGATGGTGTGTGAGGCTCGTGAGGTGGGCTTCAGGGACTATGAGGTGTCGTTCGCGGGTGCGTCGCAGGTGTGTCTGCCTCGGGGCAGGTGGCGGATGAAGGTGGGCGGCTCGCCTTACGGGGCGATGGGTCTGAGGGTGGCGAGGTGCCCGGGTCACAGGCAGGTGTATGTGGGGCATCGGTGGGCTCGGCAATGCTTTGAGGGTGAGGTGCTGGTGGGGGAGCCGGTGTTTCACTACTACACGGACGAGGAGGGTCGTGAGGTGGAGTACCCGAAGAAGCGGCGGATTGAGAATGGCGAGGCGGTGTTCGGGCGGCTGACGGAACTGGTGTATGAGGCTTGGGGGCGTGGCGAGGAGTTCTGGATGGTGGTGGAGAACGGGGATGTGTCTCGCACAGAAATGGCTGAAAGCACAGAAAGGGTGCCCTTGTCGGAATGAAAGTTTCTGCGTATTTCTGCGATTTCTGCGTGAAAAAGGTCGCACGGAGCGTGTTTTTAAGGTCACGCAGAAATCGCAGAAATACGCAGAAAGGGTTAAGCCAGGGGCGTAAAGAGCAATTGGAATATCAGATGGCCAAATGATATATTAGTGTGAAAACGAATGTTTAACCGCTGGAGGCTCTGGAAAAAAGTGTAAGGGGCTGAAGGCAAAAAAAAGAAAGGAGAAATGAGATTATGGGACTTCAGTACAGAAAAGGTAAGGTGAAGTTGAACTACCTGGACGAGAAGCCGGAGGTGTACAAGGCGATGCAGTTGACGTATCCTCAGGTGACGTATGAGCAGTTGGTGGAGGAAATCGCTCAGTCGCGTGGCGTGAACACGAACATGACGCGTGCGGTGGTGGACGCTCTGCTGAACCGTCTGGTTCACTACATGGAGATTGGCCACGGCGTGTCGCTGGGCACGTTCGGCTCGTTCAAGCCTGTGTTCACCTCGAAGGTGGCTCAGACGCTGGAGGAGGTGGACGGCTCCATCCGCAAGAAGAAGGTGCGTTTCTATCCCGGCGGCAAGTTCGCGCAGATGCTGAAGGGGCTGAGCGTGACGGCTGCCAGCGAGGCTCTGGACGTGAAGGAGGGTGACGGCGAGAATGTGCCGAACACGGAGCCTGAATCTGAGCCTTAAACGGACGGACGGGTGATTATTTAAGAACCACAGATTTCGCAGATTTCACGGATTTTTTTGAGGGGAATTTTGGGAAATTTCACAGATGGCTTTCTTGGCGAAAGCCCCATTCGGATGGGTCTCTCATCTGTGCAATCAGAACTTAATTCCTGGAAAAAAAATCCGTGGAATTTGTGTAATCTGTGGTTTTCTAAAAATGCTATGTAATTGTCGTTATGCCAGTTTGCGTGAGCCGTCACCGATGACTACGTCGATGACGATTGGCTTCTTGCCGTACTTCTCGTTGAACTTCTGCACGGCAGTCTTGACGAAGTGGTCGTACAGTTCTTCTGCCACGAGGTTGATGGTGCAGCCGCCGAAGCCGCCGCCCATGATGCGTGAACCAGTCACGGAGCAGTCTTTGGCGATGTCGTTGAGGAAGTCAAGTTCTTCGCAGGACACTTCGTACTCCTTGCTGAGGCCGTAGTGTGTCTCGTACATCTTCTGACCTACGGTCTCGTAGTCGCCCTTTTCGAGTGCGTCGCAGACAGCCAGCACGCGGTCCTTCTCGCCGAGCACGAAGGTGGCACGCTTGATGTCTTC
>CALAVF010000014.1 GCA_937892315.1 uncultured Prevotellaceae bacterium
GAGATTTCGGAGGGTGATTTGAAGACATTTCTGTGTAATCTGCTCAATCGTGCCGTATACTTGAAAGAGCACAATAACATCATGAAGAAAACCAACTACCTCATCACCACTCTTCACACCCCTACAATAATACACATTATATAATATAAACACCCACAAAAATCATCAACATTTCCTTTTTATTGTCGGAACGAAGTTACAAAACAAACAAGGCATAGTTAAAATCTCCCTAAAAACAGCAAGTTATACAAGATTTGTTTGACAAAATGACCGAAAATGTGTAATTTTGTCACGATTTTCAATTTTGAGCATGAACGAGAAAGCAATACAACAAATCAAGCAGCGATATGGCATTGTGGGCAATTATGAGGGGCTGAACCGCAGCATTGACATTGCCATCCAAGTGGCACCGACGGAACTGTCGGTGCTGATTGTGGGTGAAAGCGGCGTGGGTAAGGAGACCTTGCCTCGCATCATTCACGACAACTCCACCCGCAAGCACAATAAGTATTTTGCCATCAACTGCGGCTCTCTGCCTGAAGGGACAATTGACTCGGAACTGTTCGGCCATAAGAAAGGCTCGTTCACCGGGGCGCTGGACGACCGCGAGGGCTACTTTGGCGTGGCAAACAACGGCACGCTGTTCCTCGACGAGGTGGGCGAACTGCCGTTGGCTACTCAGGCTCGCCTCCTGCGTGTGCTGGAGACAGGAGAGTACATCCGTGTGGGCGAAAGCGAGGTGAGAAAGACGAACGTGAGGATTGTGGCGGCAACGAACGTGAACATGCAGAAAGCCATCCGCGAAGGCAAGTTCCGCGAGGACCTCTACTATCGACTGAACACTATCCCCATCAGTATGCCGCCCCTTCGTGAGCGTGGACGCGACATCGAACTGCTGTTCAGAAAGTTCGCCTACGACATTTCGGAGAAATACCGCATCGAACCGGTAAGGCTGACGGACGACGCGCGCGAACTTCTTTTAAAATACAAGTGGCCAGGCAATATCCGCCAACTCCGCAACCTGACAGAGCAAATCAGCATCATCAGTCAGGAGCGGGAAATCACGGCCGGCATTCTGAAAGAATATGGTGTGACGGACGATTCGCAGGGCGAGACAGGGCTGGTGCTGCACAGTGCCAACCGAGACGTTCACACAGCCGAGGCACACAGTTATGAGAAGGAACGTGACATGCTGTTCCAACTGCTGTCGAGCATCGGCAAAGAGGTGAAAGACCTGAAGGAACTGGTACACAGCAACTTGGACAACATGCAGAATGCCTCGCAGGAGAACTTCCGCGTGTTCAACGAAGAGCCTGCCAACGTGGGAGCACCGCTACAATACGCCCATCCACAGGTGATTCAGCAGTCGCACCCCTACATTGTGAACGACCAAGGGTATCAGCCTCAGTCGCGGATGCCATACAATGCCAACAACATACAGGACGTTGACATCGAGACGATTGAAGAGGCCCCGATGTCGAACAAGGAACTGATGAAGAAAAACATCATCGACTCGCTGCGACGCAACAATGGCAATCGCAAGAAGGCGGCGGCCGAACTGGAAATCTCGGAACGTACCCTTTACCGAAAAATCAAAGACTACGGATTGGACTTATGAGAAAGCAAACCACCATCCTCCTGTCGAGTATGCTTGCATTGGCAGCAACGGTGCTGACGGCTTGTAGCATCAGTTATGGCTTCACGGGCACGAGCATCAACTACGATGTCACCAAGACCGTGAGCCTCGACAAGTTCCCCATCCGTGCCAACTACGTGTGGAGCCCGATGGAATCGATGTTCTACAACTCCCTCAGCGACGCCTTTGCCCAGAAGACGAAGTTGAAAGTGCTGAAGAGAAACGGCGACTTGCAGTTGTCGGGCGAGATCGTGGAGTATAGCCAAACGAACAAGAGCATCAGTTCCGACGGCTATTCGGCACAGACGCAGTTGAAGATGACGGTGAATGTCCGATTTGTGAACACGAAAAAGCATGAGGAAGACTTTGAGCAGCGATTCAGTGCATCGACCGACTACGACTCTTCGCAGCAGTTGGCAGCCGTGCAGGAAGCACTGGTGCAGGAGATGATTGACGACATCGTTGACCAGATATTCAATGCGACGGTAGCGAACTGGTAAACAAACAACAACGCACATTTACTTAAACAAAATGATAAACATCAAGGAACTGATAGACGACCCGTCGAAACTCAATGCGGAAACCCTGCCAGAACTGAAAACGCTGGTGGAGAAGTACCCGTTCTTTCAGGTGGTTCGTCTGCTCTATCTCTCCAAC
>CALAVF010000015.1 GCA_937892315.1 uncultured Prevotellaceae bacterium
CTTACGCATACGGGCATAGTCCCACTCGCGGCTGTAGGCAGAGCCACCGCCGATGATGAGTTTGGGCTTGTGCTCACGGGCAAGTGCTTCCATCTCGTCGTAATCGACACGACCTGTTTCTTTGTTGAGGTTGTAGCCCACGGGCTTATAGAGAATGCCGGATGTGTTGACCAATGAACCATGAGAAAGGTGACCACCGTGGTCGAGGTTCAACCCCATGAACACATCGCCTGGTTTCAGCACGGCGAGCAGAACGGCTGCATTTGCCTGTGCACCAGAGTGTGGCTGCACGTTGGCAAATTCAGCACCGAAGAGTTGGCAAGCACGGTCAATCGCCAGTTGCTCAATCTCGTCCACCACTTGGCAGCCGCCATAGTAGCGGTGGCCAGGATAGCCCTCGGCGTATTTGTTGGTGCAGTAACTGCCCATGGCTTCCATCACTTGGTCGCTGACAAAGTTCTCTGATGCAATCAGTTCGATACCTTTCAGTTGACGCTGGTGCTCTTTCTCAATGAGAGAGAAAATTACGTTGTCTCTTTCCATCTTTTATCTTTTTACATGAATACTTATTTTTCTTCGTCTGTGAATAAAAACATGCAAAGGTACGATTAAATGAGAGAATAACCAAATTTTATTTGAGTTTTTCCGAATGTGAGTACCTTCGATGGAGTCAAAGTTACGGAAAAAAACTGAAATATGTGCCATCTGTTCCATTTTCTTTCCTTTTCCTCTCTCTTGCCTCCCTTGTCATTCCACACTCTTCCATCTTCTTTTCCCTACGCAAATGACGTTAAAAGTGGTCTGAGTCACACCGCCTCGGTGGTGTGACTCAGACCGCCCGAGCGGTGTGACTCAGACCACTTTTGAGGTATCGAGCAGGCGTCTTTCCTGTTCTCGCCTTTTTATTTCTTGTTCTTCACGGGGCGGATGGAACACCCCGAACTGCGGCTGGAGTTGTTCCATGAGATGTAGTCATCGCCAAACATGACAGAGTATGCATAGCAAGGGAAGTCGGCACAGAGGGTGGATGTCCAATACTGCCCGGTGTCTTCGAGGCTGTGTCCAGCCATCCCTGCGGCGGGCAGGAAGATGGAGTTGCCGTTGGGACCCGTCACTTGGTAGCCGCCATTCGTCCATGTCCATTTGCATTTGTCCATCAGTTCGGCAAACTCTTTTGCCGTCGGAATGTGCCACTGTGCATCCCAAATGGGGGTGCGGTGGTTCTTCGCGTAGGCGGCAGCGGCATCGTCGGCAGGGTCGAGTTGCGTCTTGCCGTCCTTGCTGCCGAAGGTGCTGTCGGTGCAGTATTTAGTCAGCGACTTGGGGCCTTTGCCGTATTTGTACGTTCTCCAGAAGAAGCCTCGTTGGTCGTAGGGCAGAAGGCCATCTTCGTCTGACGAGTAGATGCTGCCCCAACTGTAGTAAACGCCGAAGTCTGTGGGGCTGTCGGTAATGCCCATATTGCGGTCTGCCCACAGCGTGCCGCTGGGGAGTCCGAGGTCGATGGCTTTGGGAATGTAGCGTTCAAAACCTTGGGTGGTTTGTGCCTGCACCATCGTGAGGGTGCAAGCCATGAGCGTCAGGAGGATATAGCGTAACTGTTTCATGTCGGATGCTCTTATTGAATACTTTTAGTTCTCACTTGTTTCACACCGTTTTGTTCTTGGGGCACACCATTGCCGTTGGTCTTCTTGCGAGCCTCGTCGATGGCGAGATTGATGAGCGATTCCCACGAGGGTTTCTCCTGTGTGAGCGTGCTGATTTGATAGCGGAGGCTCTCGATGAAACTGAGCAGGAAGAAGCCGCCCTTCACGCTGCACCAGGAGGCTTCGCCAGGACTGGCTGCCGTTGCCCACACGTTGCCGCCTTGCCTCAGGAAGAGGCTGCGGAGTTTGTCTGTGTCGAGGCTGTGGGAGGCACGCGAGAAGAGGGTGTTGACGCTGACGGCTGGTGCCTCATAGCCCACTTTCGTGTTGCAGCAGTCGCTCAGCACGATGTTGAGTCTTGCCCCCTTCTTGATGATGGCATTGTAGATGTCAGTCATGGTGGTGTAGTTGTCCACCGCTTTGTCGTATGCCGTGGGCGAGAGGTCGATGCAAGGGAAATAGTCCTTTTGGTCTTGGAAACGGAATCCGTGCCCCGAATAGACAAACACCGCGATGTCCTGTTTGCCAGGCTTGAAGTTCTCGATGGCTTTTGCCACATTCGCCTTGCCAAAGGCATCCTCGCTGATGATGGTTTGCTCGTAGGGCATCTCCAACACACGGGCGATGTTGCGGAACTCGTTGGTCACGTTCTTGATGTCTTGCTGACAGGCGATGCCGATGTCGTTCACTTCTGTGTTTGCCACCATGAGCAGACGCAGGGTGGGGGAATCGCCTCCCTTGCTTGCCACTTCGGTCTTGTTCTGTGCCCCTGCCTTCTTCGAGGCAGCCAGCAGATTCTTGTAATCGGCATCGGATGTCGAATAGAACTTCTCCAGATAGGCAGCCGTCAGTTCCGACAGTTGCTTCTCATTGAAACTGGTGGCGGCAAAGTAGTCGTCGGAGTTGGTCACGTCGTAGATGATTTGTGGCTCGGGCACCATGTCGTCTCCGTGGAAATCACGCCACCACCAGAGCAGGGTCGGCATGGAGCGACCATCCTTGGGGCGATAGTACATCAGTCCCATGGAGTTCTCGCGGGTCTTTGGCTCCACGGTCTTTGTGTACTCCGTCTCCCACACTTTGCCCTTGGCTCCTTCGTTGGCTCTGACGATACGCATCTTGCAGCGGTCGTCGCTGAAGTAGGTCATCAAGCCCATGTATTTTCGTCCATCAATGGGGTGGGTGAACTGCAACTCGTAGAAAGTCTGTGCCTGTGCGGCAAATACAGCCAGCAGCATGGCGAAGGTCAGTGTAAATCTTTTCATGCTAATTTCCGTAAAAATCGTCTGCATCCAAACCTCCCAGACCGTTCGTGACGCTCTTGCCGTCGTCTTTCTTGTCCTTCTTATCTTTCTTGTCCTTCTTGCCGGGGTTGGCAGTGGAGGCGGTCAGGTTGCCGAGGTCTATGTAATGGTCAAAATTGTTAGGTTTCAAGGTCACGTTGTCACCCTTCACTTCCAGATTGAAACATCCCACACCTGCCGAAAGGATGGGACGCCACTTGCTGTCGTTGTCTGCCTTGCTCACCATCACCAGTTGATAGTCGCTGCCCGACAGGTTGCTGGGCAGGGTCGGGTTCAGTTGAGTGTCTCGGTAAGAGCGTGTGGGGGTGAGCGATGCGTCAGTCACGTCGAGCGTCCTCACCATCTTGCCGTCTTTATAAAGAGCCACGCCGAATTTTCCTGTGAAGTTGCCAATCGTGCAGTTGCTCACACGCTCCATCTTCACCCACACTCGTCCACCTTTCTTCCCACTGGGGGCAGCGGTCAGCCCAGTCAGACTCAGCACACTCACCTTGTTTGCCGTCGCATCCGACGGAGGCTGTATGCCACCGATGAAGGTGACGTTCTCGTTGTAGTTCTCCACCCGTCCCGTGCGGCTGCCTGGACGTGGAGGAGAAAGGTTGGTGATTTCAAAATATCCGTTACTCATGCCGTTCCATCCCCAGTTGAAGTGGAACAGCCCGTTGGTGTCGTAACCGTCGCACACGAAGCAATGGCCATAATCATCCTCGTCGGTGCCACCCATCAGCACGGGACGACCCTCACTCAGTTCTTTCTTCAGGTAATACACGTAGTCTTCGGGCGTGAAAGCATCACGGCGGAAATTCACCATGTTGTTGCCATAGCCAAAATATTCCACCAGTGCCTGTGCCATATCCACACGGCTGGCACTCGACCCTGTGGGCGAATACTCCATGTTGCAGGCTGCCCCTGCGTCGAACATCAGTTGGCTGATAGCGGCATTTTCCGCTTCGCTGCCTCCTGCCTTGCTGTAGGTGGGAAGCATATTGCTCCAGTCGTAGGAGGTGTTGAACGAACAACTCACCGTCTCTCCCTCGTTGTCATAACTGTGGGTCTTGCCCGATGGCTTCTTGGGATATTCGTAGAAACGCATGATTTGCACGGCTCCCGTGGCGACACATCCTGTCAGGCTCTGGTGAGGACACATCGCATTGTAAGGGAACATCTGTGCATAGCAGATGTCGCCCAGCAGCGGCTTCACCTCAGGAGCCAGGTTCGACTCGTCACGCACAGCCTTCATCAGCGGACCTTCCTGCAACTGTGCCAACAAAGAGTCTGGTGTCAGAGCCAAGTCGCTCAGGGCTTCCGTGTAGCCTCCCAACCACGCCTTCATCTCAGGGGCGAGGGCATCGATGTCGAAATGCCCCTCGTTGGAATAAGCAAGAATCTTCTTCGTGCGGCTGTCGGCACTCACAATGATGAATCCCTGTTCATCCCCACGGTTGAAGATGTAATAGTACGGATGGTCGTTCAGCGAGTCTTTTTCCACATGAGCCAGTTCTGGCTTCTTGTTCTCGCCGCCACGACGCAACGGCAGGAACCCCACTGCGGCATCCAAAGCGTCGTCCACATTCACTACGTGATGGTCTTGTGCCCACATGGAGGTACATGCAGACAGAATCAGGAAAGTAAAAAGTGTTAACCTGTTCATATACATATTAGTTCTTAATGGTTGGCGGGTGCAAAGGTACAAATAAGTGAACAAAATACAAAACGAAAAAATATTTTTTTCGAGTACGAGCACCTTCTGCGAAGTGAAAGGCACAAAAATAGGCAGTGAATGAAAAGAAAGAGCATGTCCATTTCCAAACCCGTTTCAACTCCATCTCCCCCTCAGTCGTATCCTCCGACAACAGCCACTCATCTCCTCCAACAACCCCCATCCATCTCCTCCAACGACACTCCCCCGTATCCTCTATTTACTTTAGCCTTATAATAAAAATCAATTTAGCTTTGGGACACAAATCAATTTGGCATTGGGACAAAAACCAATTTAGCGTTGGAACAAATCTTTGTCCCAATGCTAAATTACTTTTTATTACAACGCTAAATTATTTCTTGTACCTTTGCTAATTTGTTTTATATACCAATGCTAAATTGTTCATAGACAACGAGCATTAGCCTCCATAGGTAATGGAACAGGTAAGTGAGACCCCAAGAAAGTCTTTGTTTTTAAGTTTACTCTTCCTAAGTAATATGTCTATTTCCCCAATCAAAGTTCAATCACAAGGCTTGTGAAAGATGATTTTCTTTACAAACTCATTGAATTATCAGATTTTTGTTTTATCTTTGCAACACAATCTTTTGCGGCCTATGAAATTTCCTTTAATATCTGAATATGTGGAAGCCATCAAGTTGGCAGAAGATAACTTTGAGGAACTGAGTTATCTGCGTCCAGTGTTGGATGCGGATGGGCAACCTATAATGTCGAGTGGGAACTTTGCCGTTGTGTTCAAGATGAAGGATGAACGGGATGGGAAGTTGTATGCTGTTCGTTGTTTTCATCGTGACCAGGAGGGACGGGCTGAGAGTTACAGACTGATTGAGGAGGAATTGAAGGATGTAGAGTCACCTTATTTGGTTTCTTTCCGCTATATGGATAAGGAGTTGTTTGTGGATAGTAGTCAAACAGATGAGACGGAGTTCCCTGTATTGTTGATGGATTGGGTGGAAGGAATCACACTCGACAAGTTCCTGCGTGAGAATCTTGATGATCAATATGCTCTGGAAATGTTGGCATACCGTTTCAGTCAGTTGGCTCAATGGCTGATTCCTCAACCATTCGCTCATGGAGATTTGAAACCTGATAATATCCTTGTTCGAGAAGATGGTACACTTGTTCTTGTAGATTATGATGGGATGTATGTGCCAGCAATGAAAGGGCAAAAGGCACGTGAACTTGGTAGCCCTGACTTTCGTCATCCTTTAAGAACAGCGGAGGATTTCGATGAGCATATTGATGATTTCCCAATGGTGTCTATACCCTAAAATCCGCAACTAATAGTGATGCTGACTAATTTTGTAGTTTGCTTCTCC
>CALAVF010000016.1 GCA_937892315.1 uncultured Prevotellaceae bacterium
TAAAAACGCCTCCCTTGCGGAAAGCGAGTGCAAAGGTACAACCTTTCAGCGACTTGGCAAAACTTTTCAAGAAGTTTTTTTCGGCTTTCGATGAAAAAAGTTAATCAAAGACGAACTTTTTTGATAATTTGTACACCATTTGAGAGTTTTTGTCTGTCAATCCACACGCCTTTCGTGACATTTTGCACGGGACGACCGCTGAGGTCATAATATTGATGAGACACCACATGTGGCTCTGCTACACATATATTATATATATAGGCAGGTATTTCTCCAAAGGTTGCCTTGCCTTCCTTTATTTCTGCATAGACCTTGTTATTTGCCACACCTCCTACTACATTTGGCAGCATCCAGTCCTCATAGCCTTTGGCACGAAAGATGGCACTGACGACGTATGTTCCGTCAGGCGTATCAGCCGGAATGTTGAAACGAACAGAAGAAGTGCCGATGCCCGCCATTGCATTGATGGTCTTCGACGCCTCGTTTACTGTCAAGTTCTTCAGCAGTTCCCCTTCAAGATTGTACAACCCGATGCCAAAGAACCATGTCTGCCCGCTGCGAGAGCGATTATAGATATTCTGCACCATTGCCAACTTGTCTTTGCCAAGGTCAAGGCTACCCTTCAGCGAGAAAGTAGCGTCCATGTACGGCACGACGGGAGCGTGCACCACATCCTCTCCTGTGGGGTCGGGTTCGATGCCTATAATCATGCCCTGTGCCTCAGAGTAGCGTTGCGAAGCAGTCGCATCGAGCACTGCAATGTCAAAGTAGCCATTAGATGAGCCTCCCCACCCCCAATTCACATGCACATAACCATTCGAGTCGTAGCCATCCACCACAAATTCATGTCCGTCTGTCCCATTGCTCACTCCGCTGTACAGCACAGGTCTGCCAGCATCGAGTTCTGCCTTCCAAATGGCATCCCATTCTTCCTGTGTGGCATAACAATCACGATAAACAATCTGGATGGCAGAAGCCTTATATCCAAAGTTTTCATACATTGACTGGATGGCATAATCATCATAGGTGCCGCTGCCTGCCGCCGCATACATCATGCGAGACGACACGCCACAATCGTAGCAGAGTTTCGCCACCATTGCCGCAGCCTCCGGGTCGGCATTCAGTTCGGCAGTCGTGTTGAGCATACGGCTCCAGTCGTAATGGCTTTCGGAGAAATCCACCGACAGCACGCCCGCACTTGCCAGTCCTTGCGGCGTGTACATCACTTTGCCCTTGCCCGTCGATGGCCATTCGTGGTGCTTCATGATTTGAGCCATCGCCAACGCCACACAGCCCACGGGACATGTTTTTGTCCCATCTTTAGGGCACAAGGCATTATAGGGTGCCGACTGGTTCCACGAGGTCTTGCATAGCGGCTCCACCACAGGCACTGCCTCCTCTGCCCTCCGACGTTCCGTCAGCACCGTTTCGCCTTGACGCACTTCGCTGACCAACGCCGAGTAGGCTTCAAGGAAATCCACCAGTCCCGGATGCATCTCGTCATGATGGGGAAAGACGCCATCGTCGGAATATGCCACGACCGGCGGCAGTGCATCCTCGCCGCCCACCACGACGAAGCCCGTCCCATTCTCCCGAGAGAACACATAATAGGTTGGGGCATCATGACCCTTGCGAGACTTCGCCTCAACTGCCATCGCATCGGCATGGAGCGTCACCACACCATGCAGCACCCGGCTTGCCACCTGACGAGCCTGCCGAGCATCGACTGGGGCGGCACAACACACTGCCCCTGTCCAAAGAAGATTCAATACTACAAATAACGTTTTCATTGTCTTGTCTTCATAAAAAATGCCGCCCTTCGCAAAAGGCGGCACACCCTTGATTTTCGGGAGGAGGAGACTCTTTTATTGCTTGGTCAACCTGATGCCGCCCCCATACAGTTCGTACCAGCCATCGGCATTGCTTCCATAGGCATTACGGATGACCAGCGTCTCGCCATAGTCCTCGATGTCGAGGTAGATATCCTCGTAATCATCAGCAGCATCGGGGTCGGGGTCATTCATGCCAAGCAGGATGACAGAGCCATAGCCTACAGGCTGACCATTCTCGATGGTGATGACCTTGTTTTCCCAGTCGATGATGCCCTCATAACTGTTGTAGCCTTGAGCCGCCACATAGCCGTAGCCTGCGAAGTAAGGCTCCAAGTCGTTCACCGTCACTTTGGTCGAGTCTTCCGTGTCAACCACGATGGATACATTGTATTTGTAGGCATCGCCCCAGTAAGCCACGGTAGAGCCTACATACACGTTGCCATTCATCTGTGCAATGCCAAACTCAGGCTCGCCCGTCTGCACCTTCTGCACAGGAGAGTAAGTGGTCTGGTTGTCCTTTGCCACCGAATAAGCCTGCACATAGTAGGTAGAGAGTGGGCTGAGTTTCTTTGCCACCGCCGTAAACTCTGCCGTCACAGCGTCTGCAGGCCAATAGGCAGCACCTGCCATGTCTTCAGAAGCCGAGATGAGCACACCGACTTCCACAGCCTTCGACGCATCGCTCACCGTACCGGCAACGATGACGGAACTGCTTGCACCTGTGGCACTGGTGATTGCCACCGTAGGAGCCTCACCGACTGCATACTGAGCGTCGATGTCGTCCTTGTCGTCCATGACAGAATTACAACTTGCCAATGCCAGCAGACCTGCCACGAAGGGGATGATATTCAAAATCTTTTTCATGTCATTCAATTGAATTAGTCGTTCTGTTCACTTTCTGAAATCTTTATGTTTTCTTGAATCTCACGCTGAGGAATCTGGTATGTCCAGTTGACATCTTGGGCAGGAACAGCAATGATGTAACCAGCCAAGTGGTTGGTGCCTTCATAGTTGCGGTCGATACCCTTGTTCAGACGCTTGAGGTCAAAGAAAGCAAATCCCTCGCCCCACAACTCAATGCGACGCTGGAGGAGCACATCGTCAAGCGATAAAATCTGACGGCTCCAAGACGGCTGGCGGTTCTTCATCAGTTCTTTCATTATCTCAACAGCCTCTGCTCCCTTGTTCAGGCGCACCAATGCTTCTGCCTCAATCAGGTACATCTCGGCAGCGCGCATGTATACATAGTCCTCGGTGAACTGGTTGTCAGAGCCAAACTTAAGGTTGGCATAAGGCTTCTGTGCGGCACCAGTGGGCTGGGTCTCGTCACCCTCAGGGCCATTGAAGAGGGTCTTGCGCTCGTCGTCGTTTGGAATCTGGCTGTAAAGACGCGCGTCGATGAGTCGAGGTGAGTATCCCAAACCAGCATAGCCGCTTTCCAAATTCGAGATGTGAGAGAAGAAAGAAGCATAGGTCGTGGAGGTTTCCGTATCGTGCTCGAAACCCCACATCCATTCGGGGTTGCCAATGTTGAGGAATCCATCGTGCAACAGTGTTGTGCTCATAGGGGAATAGCCTTGGGGGGCAGCGTTGGCAGCACTTGCAGCCTTCTCCCACTGCTGGGTGAGCAGATAGAGACGTGCCAGCAGACCATTTGCCACATGGGCATCAATGTAGTTTTTGGATGGACGTACATAACCAGATTCCGTCAGATTTGCCACGGCGTTCTCAAGGTCAGTCTGTGCCTGTGCTAACACGAGGGTCACGGTGTTACGGCCTTTTGCCTCATCGATTTCATCTGTGCTTTTCCCATCTGCCTCAGTATAGATGAGTGGCACACCCGGACGGTCGCCTGCAATCTTGCCGTCAGCCCCGATGGGGTTCTGATAAAGTTGAATGAGTAGTGTGTAAGCCAAGCCTCTTACGGCTTGTGCCTGACCCACGATGGATTGCTCGTTGGCATTCTGGGGACCGTTGGGATAAAGGCTGATGAGTTGGTTGGCTTTGTCAATCATGGTGTAGAGAATCGTCCAATGAGAAGAAGTGCGACGATACGTCTGCATACGGTTGTCAAACTGATAGTCCCAGTTGAACCAGTGAGAGGCACCAAGTGCCATATCTTCACTCATCAGGTCAGACACGTGCATGATGGACATGTAGCCCCATGTGTCATGGATGTCTCCTGTGCCGTAGTTGAGTGGGGCATAGTCCACCATCCACGACCAGATACCATTCAGGAACAAGGCGGGGTCTTCGTTGGCGACCTCTGCCACTTCCTCCTGTCCCAGATACCTTGTATAATCGGTGTCGAGGTAGTCGGTGCCACAACTTGACAAGGCAAGCACGGCAGCCATTCCAGCAACAATATTTTTGATAGATTTCATTTTTATCTTTTATTTTTAGTTAACAGATTTAGAACGAGAGGTTTACGCCAATTGAATACGTGCTGAGGGCAGAATAGCCGTAGCCAGAGAAACCGCCAAATGCATCTCCGCTGCCGTACATGCGTGGGTCGAATCCCTTGCGTGCAGAGCGAAGCCAAATGTTGTCGCCCGAAAAATAGACACGCAACTTGGAGATGCCAGTGTTGCCCAGCAGGCTCTTCGGGAAAGTATAGCCAAGCGTGATGTTACGAAGGCTGAAGTAGTTGGCACGGGTGAGGTAGAAGTCGCTGGCACCATCAATGTTGTACACGCCATTGTCCTGATACATCAGAGCGGGAATGTTTGTCTCTGTGTGGGCTGGCGTCCAGCGGTTAAACATGTCCTTGTGGAAATTCTCACCCTTGTCACCAGAGTTCATCAGGCTCATATACTGCTGGTCTATCATCCAGCCACCCAGCGAGAAGGCTGTGGCGATGGAGAGGTCGATGCCCTTGTATTCGAGCGAAGTGGAGATACCGCCTGTGAAAGTGGGCAGAGAACTCTTGCCTGTGCGGCGGCGAGATGCATACGAAGAATTGTTCACGATGTAACGCGCCTCTTCTGTCTTCGCGTTATATTCTTCGTAGAGAGCCTTTGTGTCGGCATCCAGTTCATTCCACTCTTCCTGTGTGTACTCATCGTAAGCGTTGTACATGGTCATTCCCGTCTCTGGGTCAACACCAACGTACTCATAGAGATACCAGTCGTAGAGCGAACCGCCGATGCTGCGCCAGTAGTAACCTGCTTGATAGCCGTCGGGATAAACACTCTTGTCCTGCTTGGAGTCTGGCAGTC
>CALAVF010000017.1 GCA_937892315.1 uncultured Prevotellaceae bacterium
ACGCACGCTGGAGATAGGCACGTGCTACGTCACTAACGACATCGACGAGATGAAACTGCACAAGTTGTTGTATTTCACTCAACGAGAGTCTATCATCATGACTGGTGAGCCGATGTTTGATGCGGCTTTTTCTGCATGGAGGTATGGTCCTGTGGCAGTGGATATAAGGGAACGTTTCCGTGCGGGTACGCTGAACGAGTTGCCAGACAAGTCAGTGTTGGCACAATATGGGGCTGTGTTTGACTCAGTCTTTGAAAAATATGCTTGCAAGGACTCCTGGAGTTTGAGCATATTGACTCATGGGGAGTATTCGTGGCAAAATGCCAGAAGGGGACTGCTGCCTGATGAGAAGTCTTCAAATCTGATAGCCATAGAGGACATTCGTAAAGATGCAGAGCGGATGAGAGTCCGCAGGTTTTTGATGGCGTGATGGATACGGTGAGGGGGATTGATGAGGTTCAGCAGGCCTTTTTGGACTCGCTGATTTGTGAGCGTCTGACTGATGCAGAGGAGAACAGAGTGTTGACGCGCAAAATTCGCATGAAAAGGAACGAGGGGTTGGTTGATATTTTGTGTAGTGATGAATCGTGGGATAGAGACGCTGCCAAGACAACGGCGTGTTATGTCGTAAAGACGAAGGGAAAGAAGGTTCTGTTTTTCTTCTCTCTCCGCTGCGGAGAGTTGTTTGACAGGGTTGATGATGCATTGCTGGATTTTGCGGATGAAGCGTACAGGGAGATTTATACAGTGGCTCATCATCTTGCTCCCAGCGAGGAAGAACCTGAAAGGGCTAAGGCTTATTGGGAGAAGGCTCAACAGAAGGGGCTTTCTTTAGGTGATTTGGAGGTGCTGCACCAGAAAAAGTTGTTGTATAAGAGTGACATCCATATAGAAACTAGTAATGAAATCAATCGGGTGCTGAATATATACCCTGCCATTGAACTTAGTTTGCTGGGAGTCAATGAGGAAGAGAAGGAATGGTGGCAATCGATGGGGATGCCTCGGAAAATGGGCGAGACGCTGTTTTGGCACTTTGTGGTTCCTAAACTGGAAGAAATTCTTGCTCATGTGGGATGTCAGTATTTGTATTTGTTTGCCGCAGACCAAGAACCTGATGGTGCTCTTGTAAATTACTATCGTGTGAGGTTGTTCTTTGACATACCGACCGCATTAGGTGCTAACAAGCCGAGATTTGATTATCAGTGCCAGTTCATGTGTCAGGAAATACCAAAGTTGATAGACCAGAGAAATCTCTTTTTCGCCCATTTCAATGCGGATTTTGCACAGGACACATAGGATGATGAGACCGAATCGCCAGACTTGCCCTTTTGACTTTCTATATTCTCTTATCTACCATTCTCCTCTTCTATTCGATAGATGTCAGTGTCCTTTGACCTATGAGAACATTTGTTTTTCACTTTTACAGTAACTTTCCCAAAATCTCTTAAAAAATAAAGAAAAATACTCTTTTTTCAAATTTCCCTTGAAATATTTTGCCTGTTCGGAAAAAGGTTGTACCTTTGTAGCAACAGATTCCGCCACGCTTCCCATAAGAACAGCGAACCAGGGCGGAACTTCGTTTTATATGCCCAAAATGGATTACACGAAACAAGCACTTGACTATCCTCAAATTGTGCAACAGATGAAAGAACGGGGATTGAAGTTTCACGATGAGCAAACAGCCATCGGTGAATTGCGTGTGATAAGTTACTTCCGCTTCGCCAACTATTTGAGGTACTTTGAGATAAGAAACAGCGGCCATCGGTTTAAGCCTGACTGTTATTTCGAGGATGCTCTTGACTTGTACTATTTTGACAAGCGGCTTCGTGCTCTCCTTTTCACCGTTATACAGAGCGTGGAGATAGCATTTCGGTCGAAAATCATTCACCACGTGGCTCTTCGGCATGGAGCATTTTGGTTTGCAGACGGAAGCCTTTGCCTAAATCGAGCGAAATTCCAAGAGAATCTGAGTGTTATCAAGAAGGAAGTGCAGCGTTCAAAAGAGGATTTTATTCAGGAGCATTTCCAGAAGTATTCCTTGCCTGATGTTCCTCCTGTATGGAAGACTCTGGAGGTGACTTCATTCGGCACTCTCTCCAAACTGTATTGCAATCTGTCGGACAATACCGTGAAGAAACGCATAGCGAGGGACCTCAACCTGCCTCAACACGCAGTGTTGGAGAGTTGGATGAAATGTACGGTTGTACTTCGGAATTGCATCGCTCACCACGCCCGTGTATGGAACCGTCGTTTTCCGCAAATGCCCCAATTGGCTCTGTCCTTGCGTGGGGCGTGGATAAGTAACACGGCAGTGCGCCCCAACAAGTTATATGCACAGTTGTGTTGTCTGGCATACCTAAATGATAGTATACATCCCAATAATGATTTTAAGCAGCAATTGTCTCTATTGCTGAATATATACCCCAAAGTTGATTTACATGCTATGGGATTTCCTGCGGGGTGGAAACGTGAACCGTTATGGAGAGATGCTTTCTGATTTGAACTTGCCAGAGGCTATAAGTAATGGGCCGTTAGGGAATCTTGGCAACAGAATTAGCAGCCTTTTGTTCCTGCCCGTGTTCTGGTCGCCTGTGCATTTCCCGAAACAAGCGGGCACGATGGGGCTGCTGCTGCACCCCCGGCATCCCGTGTTCCGTCACTTCCCCACCGAGATGAACAGCGACTGGCAATGGTGGAACGTGGTGAAACGGATCCGTGTGATGGTGCTCGACGAGATGCCGACGGTGACACCGCTCATCGAGAGTGTAGATAACTTTGTGCATAACCGCCGCCTGTCGCTGATGTTTGAGGCACAGATGGGCAAGGGGAGCATCGTGGTGAGCAGCATCGAAATGGCGACCAACCTGCCCGAAATGCGGCACTTGCTCTACAGCACAGCCACGTATATGGCATCGGATGACTTCGCCCCCAAAGCGGACATCACGCCGCAGCAACTGAGGGGGCTGTTCGGCAACAGCACGACAGAACAGCAGACGGATGCCATGAGCATCTATCAATGAGACGAAAAAGGCACCCAAACGGCACCCTCAGCACCATGAAAGTGGTCTGAGTCACACCGCCTCGGTGGTCTGAGTCACACCACTTGGGCGGTCTGACTCAGACCACTTTTGAGGTATCGAGGGAGCCTTTTTGACACCTCCTCCTGTTTTCAAAAAACCATCATGCTTATCAATCCCCACTCACTTCTTTTGCCCCTTCTTCTCAACTTTTCCCCTAATAATTTGGCGTATATAAATAAAAAGATGTATCTTTGCGGCGAGAATTTATAAAAACAAGAAGATTATGGAAGCCAGAACAGCAACAGCCCCTACAAGAAGGCTCTCAAGAACGGCATTGTGGGCAAGATCCCATAAGTGGATGATAGAAGTGGTGGATCCTGAACTGCAGGCACAGTGCAAGAGTTATAAAGACGGGAAAAAGATTATCAGACCATGAGACTGATGCTTGACACTTGTGTCGTCATCGACCTGCTGACCGATATGGATAATCTGAACCAAGGTGCACAGGATATCATTGATGACCGCAATAATCAATTCTTTGCCAGTGCAGAAACTATGCGTGAGTTAGTTGTACATTTCAACAACAAGCGACTGCTCTCTAAGTATTGGAAAACGGCGGAAGATGTATTACGGGCAGTAGAGGATGACCTCGACATCGAATTTCTGCCCATCCGTCGTGACGAGGGCTATGCTTATTCTCGCCTACAACTGAATATTGGGCAGGGGCACAACGACCCAAGCGACCACATGATTATCGCTCATGCCATAACAGAACACATGCCCCTTTTGTCAAGCGATACAAAATTCCCTTTTTATCGTTCTCAGGGACTTGACTTGATAGAGTATTGACTTCCTTTTCCATGTATGACATAAATATGGGGTACGGACATCTGTTCCGTTCCCTTGTTTTTTATAATTATCTGTATTGTATCGTCCAATCCGCAAAGGACGAAAAACGTGATTTCCCACAGATGTTCTTAAAAGGTAAGCATCCTTAGAAATACCCGTTGTATCAGTTGTGGTTTTGTTGTACCTTTGCCCCGTAAGCATTCGACCATCTACAGGTACTAGCACCTGTACTTCTTCGAATGCTTACTCAATTTACGGCTGATGCGAGATATACAAAAGCGTCAAGTTATGGTAAAGCGACTTATCACTCTTTGTCCACATATATTCGAAATACGATAGACCATCCAGACAATGGCACCACCTACACAGAGGAAGAATTGAAGATTTCGACAGAATTTTTAAGGAGTTTATTATAAAGAAGAAAGATGGAGGCATAAACCTTCATCTTTCATCTTGAAAAGTTATTATGAAGTAGGAATATTGTCCGCCGCCCGTCGTATGCGGTCGGAGAGGTCAACCAGCGCCCCCCGCAACAGACTTGCCTCGCTCGGAGTGAATCCGCCTTCACCTCCGTTGCCGTCAATGCCGTCCATCTTGTGGTAGAACCACGAGCAGGACTTTGAGAAATAGGTGCGTGAGATTTCACGCCACGAAACGGCAAGCAGGATGTCCTGCATCCGCTGCTTCATGTCAACGATCTGGTCTTGTTTGATTACTGTTTCCATCTGTATATTGTTTTTTAGTCATTGCTTATCGGAAAAGAAACTCGTCTGCCTCGTCGTATGGTAAATCTACCATTTTATCAAACAACTCTTGGGCGTACCAAAGCAATTGCGGACGTCCATCGGGAAAACTTTTGATGTAGTTTCTGATGGCGGCAAGCAACTCCTCTTCGGCAGGAGTGACTTCCATCATGATGTTAGTTCGTTTCCTTTTCATTCTATATCTTAATGATTTTTCATGCAAAAATACTACATTTTTTTGTATTGTCAACCATGAACTACAAAAAAATGTAGTATTCTTTATCCATACTATTATAAATGGCATGAAATCATGACGTAACAAGAACAACAAGATTGATGGTGGCAAGACTTATTACTTTGTCGGTGGCAACGATGCTATCGGTTATGCAGCAACTGCTCCTACGACATTCACTTGCAAGGGCGTAACTCAGAATGCTACGGGCGAGAACCAGAACTATAACAAGTATTCCGTTACAGCCAACAACTAAACTTCGCAAGACAAAAAGCACTCTCAAGAGTGTGATAGTCATACATAACTCAATCGGGTGGGCAAATTGTCCACCCGATTGAGTTCCTTTTGCTTAGATGGCGAACAGGTCATCCATGATTACCTCATTCTGTATCATGTTGAAGTGGCTGTTGTGGGTAACGCCATTCGTTGTTATCATGACAAGGTGCAGAGTTCGCTTGTCTTTTGACAGTTCTTGGTATGCGTCCAACTTATTCTGTAGGACCTTTGCATAATCTTTTTCGATGGTGAATACGTTAGCAGAATGTTTCATTTCGCAAAGGTCCGTAAAGCCGTCGGCACGCTGTATCACCAGGTCAATCTGTGCCCCATGTCTCTCATCTGTTCCATGGACAAACCATGAACATACGTTTGTCTGGACACCAGAGATACCAAGTGCGGCTTTAATCTGAGGTATGTGCTGAAGACATACACGCTCGAAGGCATGTCCCTTCCATGCGTTATGGGATGTGGAAGTGAAGGTGTTGCCCCAATAATGTTCATCGCTGAAGGCATTCTTTTTTATACAGAGGTAGTAGAAGAGGGTGTAGTTGTCTATCAACTGATATAATGCGTTTGTCTCGGCAGTATCGGCTGATGCGAAGCGCCGGATGAAGCCACACTCTTCCAGTTCATCCAGGATGGTAGAGAATGTGCCTCCGTCAGAGAGTTTGCTTTCTCGCAAGATGCCGTCTCTTGTCATGCCGGATTTCTTTCCGTCGCTCAGGCACCTGATGACTTTGAGGTAATTCTCCGGACGTTTGAACAAGACGGAATAAAGTGCCTCGAACTCATCACGCAGTTGGGCTGTCTCGGTAAAGAACAATTGGTCTATATTCTGTGCTGCACTTAGCCCTTTCTTCAGGAAACTCCAGTAGTAGGGTATTCCACCGAGAATCATATAGAGTTCCAATACGTCTTTCCTGCCAAGGGCAAGATTGGCGCTCCTGGCAAAGAGTTCGCATTCGCGAAGTGTGAAGGGAACGAGTTTGATGCGGTTGGTCAGTCTTCCGCGGAGCCCCCCCTTGTCCTTCAGGAGTTTCTTGCTGATCCACGAAGTGGCACTGCCACATACAATCAGTACGATATCTTTCTCTCGACGTGCCGTAGCCCATCCGTTCCAAAAATTTTCCAAGGCACCGATAAGGTTTCCCTTGGGTGTATCCATCCATGGGAGTTCGTCGATAAAAAGGATCTTCTTGCCTGCCGGGGCATTGTTGATGAGTTGCTTCAACAGTTCAAAGGCGTCAATCCACGTTCTTGGTATAGCACATTTCATTCCTGATGCCACCAGAGAGTTGCGGAATGCCGTCAATTGTTGACGAAGCGTCCCCTTCGCTACTCCTGTGTGCTGAAAGCAAAATTGATAGTTGAAGGTCTCTCTGACAAGATACGTCTTGCCAACACGCCGTCTGCCATAGACAGCACAAAATTGCGACTCTTCTTTTTCAAGAAGACTCAGCAGTTCACGTTGTTCTTTTTCACGTCCAATAATCATGATACGCACATATATATTATCAAAATCCGCTGCAAATATAGTAAAAATATCTTTATAATCAGCGGAAATGCGTAATTTTCTTCATGTTTCCGCTGAAAATGGCACATTTATTAGTGTTAACAATGACATTTGTGGAAAATCAAATGTGTACAAGCCAGCGGGAAAACCGCCAATGCTATATAAACGAAGCATACCTGCAGTTGGGGTTATCTGCAAGTCCGTGTGTTGTAGTCCCCAATCAATATT
>CALAVF010000018.1 GCA_937892315.1 uncultured Prevotellaceae bacterium
TAGATTTATTTTAAGGTTAGTAAAGATTGCTTGTCGTGAGATAAGCAATTTTTTTATGAGCGTGCGTTGAACGTCGATGGACGGGCAAGACACGCTCATTTTCGTTATCATTCCTCTCACATCACCATTATCAAACTTCACTTTGTCGTTATCATTCCTCACTTTCTGCGGCAATGGAGGGGAAGGTTTCTTCTTCATCAAAGTGGTAGGTGAAGGTTGCTCCGCTGTTCTCCAGTTGAATCAGGTTGAGGGTACGAAGCAAACCCTGAAGCGTTTGGAGGCGTTGCTTCGGCAGCAGTTGACACTCCCAAATCTCAATCGTATGCCAACCTTGTGCCTTCAAGGCGAGAAGCGATTCGTGGTCACGGGCTTGATTGCGTTTGATTTTGTGCGTCCAAAACTCGACGTTGCTCTTGGGGACGGTGTACATGGAGCACCCTTGATGCCCATGCCAAAAACAGCCGTTGATGAAGATGCAGGTACGCAAACCGACAAGAGCAATGTCGGGTGTGCCGGGAAGTGTCTTCGCGTGGATGCGGTAGCGGAAGCCATGACTGAAGAGGAAACGACGAACGAGCATTTCTGGCCGAGTGTTTTTCGACTTGATTCGACGCATACAATTGCTGCGTTGCTCAGGGGTCATCTTGTCTGCCATGGGGGAAGAGCGTGGATAGAGGGGGAAGTTACTGACCTCGACAGAAGGAGGACATTATTTAATTTGGTCGTTCTTGGTACGCACAATGTCAAAGAGATAGGTCATCTTGACCAGCAGCGTCTGGTTGGCAGAACGTCCGAAATCGCCTCGCTTGCTGTTGTCATACAAGTCGCCCAATCCGTAGTAATACCGACCTTGCAAGAGGAAGTGACCAACAGGCGAAGAAAATTCCAAGCCAAGACCTGCTGCAATGCCATAGTCGAAAGTGCGGTCAGGGTCTTTGCCATACTGATACACAACGCCATTGGGACGGTTGGAGGGGTCCCATTCGCCGCCACCTTTATGCTCTTTGCCCGACAAGTAAACACCGAACTGAGGGCCTGCCTCGAAAAGAAATTTGAAGCCGCGGCGTTCACGCCCCCACCCCAACTGCATCAGAACAGGAACTTCGACAAAAGACCAATCGCGTTTGTAGGTGTTTTCCGAGCCATCTTCGATGACTTCCTGCCAACCCAGATTGTTGTACTGCACTTCCAACTCCACCCCACAGATGGAGGTGAAATACTTCTCGCAGATGTATCGAGCAGCAAAACCCACCATCGGAGAGCCTTTCATTGACTGCTTGATTTTGGGCATGAAATCCATCTTGTTCATGGTGTATCCTCCCATGAATCCGATGGAGAAATCGTTGCGATGCTCGCCCACCTGAGCGGAAATGCCGACAGACACGACCCAAGCGATGAATAGCAGTATGAAATATCTGAATCTCTTCATCTTATCTTACATTAACGGTGCCATCTGCCCGATACGTCACAATGAGCAAGGATTTGTTCTGATAACCCGACCAGGCGTTCTTCTTTTCGAAATTGAAGGGGAACTCCATCGAGAAATAGGAGTAGTTGTGAAGATTCTCTTGAAAGGCAGAGCCAAAGTCGTTCAATCCCTTGATGAAATAGGCACCAATATCATAGCCCAACTCACCATAGCGTGGGAAACTGCTGTACTGATCCTGATGGAACCAACGACGGAAACGAGAGTTGAACAACTGCGTGCGTGCAGCACCGCCATTGCTGTAGAAAGAGGTGAAGAACTGACAATGGTATTTGCTCAAGTGCTTCTCATGCTTCGTTGCCAGCGTTTGCCACTCGGGATACCCGAACAGTTGCACGTCATACTCGGAGGTGAGGTTCAAGGCATCCAGTTTCTTGCACAAACTCTCAAATGCAACAGAGGAACCGCTGGTAGGAATGACCACGTTGCGAACATCTGTCCTCAGCATCTCCTTGATGGTGCTGAACTCATTCACGTTCACATTCTTGTAGGCATGAGAGCCTTCATCCAAGGCTTTCTTGAAACTGCTCACAAACGGCATGTTGTCTCCCTTGTCGTTCATCCCCACAAAGATGATGTTCTCGCCCTTGTGCATGGAGATGAAACGATTATAAACCTGATTGTAAATCAGAGAGTAAGCGACATTCACCTGAAACATGGTAGGATGCTCATTCACCAGCGTCAGGTCGTTTGCCAAAGGCACCACATGAACAATGCCATTCTCATGGGCAAACTTTGCGACAGGAGCAATATTGTATTGACGCACAGGCCCCACGATGAGTTGTATCTCCTTCATGGCTGGCTGCTGCAAAATGTTGCTGATGGCATTTCCCGTCTCGTCGTAAGCATAGACATCGACAGAACAGCCTCTCATCTTCAGAGAGTCAACTGCCAAGAGGAATCCCTGATAGAGATTTGCCATTTTCTGAGACTCGGAAGTCATGCTGGCTTCTGTCCGCGAATAAGGCAGAATCACAGCCGCCTTCACCGACTGATATTTCTGAGTCTTGGGCTTCTTCGCCTCTTCTTCTGCCTGGCGAATCCTCTCGTTAAACTGGTTGGTTTCTTCTACGGTGTAAGGAATATTGAGGATGGCACCCTTCTTGAGTTTGCCTTTCTTCAGATGGGGATTTGCCTCAATCAGCATTTCTTCGGTGATGCCATACTGGCGAGAAAGGGAATAGATGGTTTCTTTCTTCTGCACCTCATGCACTGTCTTGTACTTGGGGCGAATGGGCGACTGAAGAACCTGGGCGGAAGACGTTTGAGCAGATGAAACGGGTTGTGCCACCGTTGCTGGCTGCACCGTTGTGGTTGGTTTCACCTCCTGAACAGGGGTTGCAGCCTGTACGGGTTGATTCTGCTGCACGCTTGATGCTGGCACATTGATTTTCTGTCCCGCCATGATATAATCCGCTTGCAAGCCCGGATTCATCTGCAACAAGGCATTCACCGTCACGTTATACTGACGTGCAATACTATAGAGGGTTTCCCCCGACTGGATTTCATGTTTCTGCGTCTGTGCCGTCTGTGCATTCACCGACAGGGCAATCATCCAAACTATAAAAAGAAATGCTTTTTTCATTACTGTCATTAAGATTGTTCGTATGTTTGAGAGCACAAAATTAGTGAAAAATGGCATTCTACACAAATTAAACTTCAATGTTGAACAATTTTATGCCAAAAATATACGTTTTTACAAAATAGAATGAGTAAATTTGCATTATAAAGAACATTCTCTTAACGAAAAAAGAAATGAAAAAATTACCAATCATCATCTTCGTTGTGGGCTGCCTTTGGGCAGCATGGGCTTGCAGCAACGACGAGGGCATGGATAACACGACGGAGCAAACAGAGGTAGAAGAAAACACCGATGGAGAGACATCCCAATCGACCGAAACAGAGGCTTCGCCCGTGGTCAGTTTCTACTCGGTGGACGAGGAAGATACGGTCAATGTAACCCCTGGCGAGTCGCAAACGACGCAAGCGCCCTTGCTCATCACCCTGACAGCCAACGTGAACAATCCCAAGAATTACAATTATGTCTGCGAATGGAGAATCTGGGACACCAGCAACGAAGACGGCGAACACAGCCCTCTGGTGACTCGATTTGACGAAGAAACGACTTATACGCTGACAAAATCGGGCGGATATGGCATCAAACTGTATGTCACCTTCAGTTTGGGCACCGACACCATCGAGTATGAAAGCGAGCAGATGACGGTGGTCATCAGCGAATCGAAGTTGACCTGCCCCGATGGATTCTCACCTAACGGCGACAGCATCAACGACCAGTTTCGCATCACGGCACAATCCATTGTGGAACTCGATGCGAAGTTTTTCAATCGATGGGGCAAGAATCTCCACTCGGTCACGCTTGAGACAGCAGGTCGCGTGGAGGGCGAGCCTGACAAACTGATTCTGTGGGACGGAAAAGTCAACGGAAAATATGTGAGTGATGGCATTTACCTTCTTCATCTCTACGGACGTGGCAGCGATGGCATCGAGTACAAGATTAAGAAGTCCATCAGCGTGTTGAAAGAATTCCATGAAAATGAAGAATCAGGAGGAGGAAGTACAGAATGATAAAAATAGAAGGAGCGAGGGTACATAATCTGAAGAATGTGGATGTTGACATCCCTCGCAACAGTTTGACGGTCATTACAGGATTGAGCGGCAGCGGCAAGTCGTCGTTGGCGTTCGACACGATTTTTGCAGAAGGACAGAGAAGATATATCGAGACGTTCAGTGCCTACATCCGCAACTTCTTGGGCGGCATGGAGCGTCCCGACGTGGACAAAATCACGGGACTCTCGCCCGTCATCAGCATCGAACAGAAGACGACGAACAAGAATCCCCGTTCCACCGTAGGCACGACGACGGAGATCTTCGACTTCCTGCGCCTGCTTTATGCCCGTGCGGGCGATGCCTTCTCGTGGCAGACGGGCGAACCGATGGTGAAGTACACTGAGGAGCAAATTGTCCGATTGCTGCTGGATGCCTACGCTGGCAAGCGCGTCATGCTGCTGGCACCCTTGGTGAAGAACCGTAAAGGCCACTACCGCGAACTCTTCGACAGCGTGCGCCGCAAGGGCTTTGTCTGGGTGCGCGTCGACGGCGAACTCACGGAGGTGCAGCCTGGCATGAAGGTGGATCGCTACGTGAACCACTCCATAGAGGTGGTTGTGGACCGGCTCAAGGTCGAAGACGACTCCACCTCCCGCCTTCAGAAGAGCGTGGAGCTGTCGCTGAAGATGGGCGAGGGGCTGATGATGGTGCTCGATGTCGAGCTGAACGAGGTGAAGCACTACTCGCGCCGCCTCATGTGTCCCACCACCGGCATGAGCTATGCCGACCCTGCGCCCCACAATTTTTCGTTCAACTCGCCGCAGGGGTGGTGTCCCCGGTGCAAAGGGCTGGGCGTCGTCAACCTGATTGATGCGAGCAAGGTCTTCCCCGACCGCTCGCTGTCTGTCCGCGAGGGGGGCATCGCGCCCTTGGGCAAGGGCAAGAACCAGATGATATTCTGGCAGATGCAGGCTTTGCTCGAGCGCTACGACTGCACCGTGGACACGCCGTTGAAGGACGTACCTGACGAGGCCATCGACGAGATCCTGAACGGCTGCTCCGAGCGGCTGCGCATACCCGCTGCCACGGCGCATACGACGAACGACTACTACATCGAGTACGACGGGCTGGCGAAGTACATCCAGATGATGCAGGACAGCGAGGCCAGCGCCACCGCGCAGAAGTGGGCCGAGCAGTTCTCCAAGACCGCCACCTGCCCCGACTGCCACGGCGCGCGCCTCAACCGCGAGGCGTTGCACTTCCGTATCGCCGACAAGAACATCGCCGAGCTGGCCGACATGGACATCAAGGACTTGCGCCAGTGGCTGCTCGAACTGGACGAACACCTCACCGACCGCCAGCGCAAGATCGCCCCCGAGATATTGAAGGAAATCCGCGCACGCATACAGTTCCTCTTCGATGTGGGACTCGACTACCTCTCCCTCTCTCGCAGCAGTCAGAGCCTCAGTGGCGGCGAGAGCCAGCGCATCCGCCTGGCCACCCAGATAGGTTCCAAGCTCGTGAACGTGCTCTACATCCTCGACGAGCCGAGCATCGGCCTCCACCAACGCGACAAACGACGCCTCA
>CALAVF010000019.1 GCA_937892315.1 uncultured Prevotellaceae bacterium
CATCTTCAGCATCCGCCACTACAGGCAGGGCCGACAAGAGGCGGGTATCTTCCAACACCATCCACGCTATCGCATCGCTCTCCAGATACAAAGGAAAGGCATACCTCACCATTCTCTCCACATGATACCAGTCCAAGGTTTTGTTGCCTGTTTCCCGCTCCCGTTCCTTCACTTTGCACTTCACCCATTTGTTGAGGCAGTTTTCCAGATGGTCGAGGTTTTCCGTTCTCATCAGCGAGGCCAACCAACTATGACTGGCTTCTGGATGTGAGGCTATCGCTCTCACAATCCTGTCTAATACTCCTAACATAATGGTAATATCTTTTTAGTTGGCTTGTTCATTCTCTTTTTTCTCATCATGAGGAATAGCGCTTTCATTTCTAATGTTTGTGATTCTAATGGCCATGATGTAGCCCCCTTGGGTTTCGACCAGCACTTCATCGGTTATGGACGAGGAAGTCTTGGGTAAACCTCTCCGCCAATTTTCCCAATTCTTCCTCGGTAGAAGGATACGGATGAACGCCTACAGATGATATGACATCGAAGTCAAAACCCATCTGCAGGAGTTCTTCAAAAACTTTTTGTTCTTTCTGTGTCATTACGCATCATCTTTTGTTGATGATGCAAAAATAAGATACGACACCTTTCCTTGCAAGTGAAACCAGGAAACAAGGCTTGTTTCCAGTGAAGATTATCCTATCAGTGTTCCCAAATGACCATCGAAGAAGGCAATGCGATACGTTTGGGCTCCCCCCGCTTGCCGGTGATGTAGTAGTTTTGCGCCAACCTGTCGTCGAAACGTCCCACGAAGGCCTCCCTGATACGTGCACATTTCTCATTGAGGCTGTTGCTCAGGGGGTTGGTAATATCCCGGATGCTCTGCTTCTGCCGCCAACTCCCACCGATGGGATTCATCAACCGGTAAATATTTAGCAACTCGTCGTAATGAGCCGCCATATCCTTGAACCGTATGCCTTCGGGATGTTTCAGGAACAAGATGAACACGGCCTTGGGCAGAGCGGGAAGAAAGATTTCCATCTTGTCGTAGTCGGGCAGGATGATACGATAGTCGCGGGTGATGTACATCCTGCTGAGATGTTCACCCTCGTCGATGATATCGTGAAGGATCATCGTGTTCACTCCCTTGTTGCGCAGGGCATTGACACGTTCTCTTATCTCGGCTATCAGCACTTCCGCCTCATCGTCGACACTTGCAGCCATCGAGGAACTGAACCGTATATTCATACGTCCTTCCTCCATACCTGTAGTTATACGATGAGTTTCCGAGGTCGTGGGGATGCTCCATGCCAACGAAACAAACACATCCATCAGGTTTTCCGACCTTTGTGCGTCTATCTCCATGAGATGCATCACGCTCACTCCAGCCTCAACCTGTGAACCATCATCGGCGGCAAACAACAGCGATGGGACGCTCCTTTCCTTGCCAGGGATTCTGATGGCGTCAGAAAGAGAGGGCATGTTTCTCAATAACTCAGCCCGCTCTTCCCTATTCAGGTAAGGAGCATGGTAGGCCATCAGTTCCTCTCCCCAAAAAGGAAAACAGATGAAATCCAGACCATGGATTCTGAACGTGGTCTTCAACGATTCATAGTTGGCTGCAACGAAAGAATCAACCCTTTCATCGTTATTGGGATTGAACAATATCACCTGCCCTTTTTCCGGCAGGAAAGGAAGGTTGCGGAGTTCCACCCTTTCTATGTTCCTGGTCATTGGATTGCTATTGAGTTGTAAAGAAGTTGTTGCCCGTGGCAGGAAGAACACGCTCAGCCCGTCGCCGTCGTACAAGTCACCGTGAACTCACCGTATGAAATGGGTCTCAACGAGAGGTTCCTGGATTTTCGGGGAGCCTAACTGCTGTAAGCCCAGCCTGATGGCCTTGATCATGAACGTCATGTTCAGGGCGAGTTGCCGCATGGTCTGCATGCCCTCTTCGTCGTGCACCACCTCTCCGGGATCGGTGCCATGGGCGATGCCCCAGTACTGCGACGGCACCACCGGCATGTTGGTCTTGGCCTTCGGACTGCCGTTGAGGATGATGACTTTCATATTCGTTGGGTGGTTACCATGGGAATGTTTCGGGATCATTCAGTCGGTTGGAACGCAGGTTCCGGTTCATCCCGCTGATGGCGAGCATATCGCCGTCGGAGAGAGAGAACGACATGATTTCCAGGTTCTCGGCGAAATGACTTGGTTTGGCACGGGGGATGGTGATCAAACCGCGCTGCACGATCCAGCGGAGCACTATCTGGGATGCCGTTTTTCCGTATTTCTTAGCCAGCGCCTGCAACAGCGGTTGTCCCACGACATCGATATCTCCCTGTCCGAAGGGTCCCCATGCCTCCACCTGGATGCCCAACCGATGGTTGTAGGCGATGTTCTCCTCCTGCGTCATCAGCGGATGCACCTCCATCTGGTTGACCACGGGACGTATCTCCGCATAAGCCAACAGGTCGTCGAGATGGTGGCGGTTGAAATTGCTCACCCCGATGGAGCGCACCTTGCCTTGGCGCACGTAGTCTTCCATCACCTGCCAGGTGTCCTTCACGCAGTCCTTGACAGGCCAGTGGATGAGCAGCAGGTCGATGTAGTCCATCTTCAACCGTGAGAGGCTCTCGTCGATGGAGAGGCGCACGGCCTGGTTGCCCTCCCTCATGATGTTGGTGGCCACCTTCGTGACGAGGAAGACCTCCTGGCGAGACACCCCGCTGTCGGCGATGCCTTGACCCACCTCCGTTTCGTTCCCATAGCCTTGTGCGGTATCGATATGGCGGAATCCCGCCTCCAAGGCCAGCCGCACGTTGCGTCGTGCTTCCTCACCCCGCAACGTCCAGGTGCCTACACCGATCTGCGGGATTATTTGTTGGTTGTTCAGTTCAATCAGTTTCATAGGTTCAGCGTGTCATTGATGTATTCAGGGTACAAATATAGCAAATAATCCGGGTCTTTCCAAATTCTAACACAACCGACATCTACGTATGAGGAAAATACAAACATTGTCGTAGCCATCGGGAAGTAGCATGACATTTTTAGAAGCATGCATAATTATATACATAATATATGGAGTCACCCCATCAGGGATGCCAGTTGTACCAGTTGCATCACTTCTTCCTCGCCCTGAAATCGACCATTGCTCCCTCCACGTGGAAGTCGAGGATATCATAGTGAGGTTCCAGCCGATTTCGTAGGGTTTCCACGGTATCGAAGGGAGGAGTGAACCACCCCAAAGCAAATTAAAGTACAACCGACTCCACCACTTGCTCTGTGTCAAGGCATCGTCGTAGAAACTCTTGCTCAACTTATATGATTTCCTGATCTTGTCTGCCATGCAACCTGTTTTTTTAAGTTTTGGTTGCAAAAGTACGACTTATAGCCTGCAACTCGGTTGCAAACTCACTGTGACATAAAAGCCTTTGTTGTAGATGCTTCTCATGAACGAGAAAAACTTCATCAGGATTCTCGAGGGCGAGTTCAACGCGAAATGTGTGTGAGTCGGATCCCTCTCTATGGAGGAAAGAGGTTGGGACCGTTTTCTACAAACCACCCCTCCCCCTCCTTTGAAAAAGGAGGGGATGAGGTTACCTTTGAAAAAGGAGGGGGTGAGGTTACTCTAATGGAGTGGGGACATTGTTTGACAAACCACCCCTGCCC
>CALAVF010000020.1 GCA_937892315.1 uncultured Prevotellaceae bacterium
TTCAATTTTATAAAATTTAAGTTTGATTTTATAAAATCTAAGTTTAGTTTTAAGAACACTTCGGGTATTTCTGTCTCGGAGGTGTTCCTGTCGGGAGGTGACAGCCTGCGTTGGGTGGTTAAAAAATGCCGCACAATGTGAGTGTTGTGCGGCATGTGCTTTATCAGGACCGGTCTGTCCTGCGTGAGACTCGGAGGTCTCTTCGTCAGAATGTCTTATTACTGGATACGGAAGGTGACAGGGAGTGTGTAGCGTACACGCACTGTCTTGCCACGCTGCTTTCCTGGAGTCCACTTTGGCATGGCTGATACCACACGCATGGCTTCCTTGTCGAGTGCGGGGTCTGCACCGCGGAGCACCTTGGGGTCAACAATCGAACCGTCCTTGTTCACCACGAACTGCACGAGCACACGGCCCTGGATGTTGTTCTCCTGTGCAGATGCCGGGTACTTCAGGTTCTTGGTGAGCCAAGCCATGAGTGCCTTGTCGCCGCCAGGGAAGGATGGATTCTGTTCTACTACCTCGAAGATTTCGCCTTCGTCACTCTCTTCCTGCACGGGTGCTGGAGGACCTGCCATCACAGGACCAGAAACGGGAGACGATGGACCGCTGACAGCCTCGTGAGTGTCCTCGGTAGATTCAATCTTCTCTTCCTCGATGTCCTGGTTGTTGTCCACAATGTCGAGAATTTCAGCCACGGCAGGAGTCTCTGCTGGTGGTGGTGGAGCAGCCGCAAAGATAGGCTGTGTGATTGGAATGACTTCCTCCTCTGACACGAATGTTGCTACGGAGTAGACTTGGTCTGTCTCCTCATACGTGCGGGTGGTGTACTCGAAGCAAGCGAACATTGCAGCCAATGCCACAATGTAGCCAATGAGCAGGCTGGTGCCTTTCTGACCCTCGAGATCTGCTTTTTTTGATTTTTTTACTTCCATAGATTATATTTATTTTTTAGTTAATTCACTGTTTTTACACGCTGAAAAATCACCTTCCCGCAGGGGGCTGGCACACAATTTCATTGTTTTGGAGACAAAAGTAACACTTTTTTTTGTTTCGTCAGCAACGAATGACGTTTTTTTTATCAAAAGAGTGTTATTTTTTTATTTTTAACGGTCGTTCTACTCATTTTTTGCCAAACTTCTGATATAAACATCCTGTTGCGGGAACGGAATCTCGATGTGGTTGTCGTTGAGCACCTGATAAATCTTTTCCTTGGCTTTTGCGGTGAAACTGATTTTTTGGTCAACGAGTACCCAAACGACCAATTTCAGGTCAACGCTGCTGTCGCCGAAGTCGGCAAAAATAACGGAAACGGGGTTCTTGGGGTTGACGATGTGTCTGCCGTCCGCCGTCTTCTGGCAGAGTGGCTGCACCCCTTCGACAATCAGGCGGCGAACCTCCTCCACGTTGGTGCCGTATGCCACGCCGAACGGGATGGTGAGCAGTTCGTACTGGTGGTTGCGGGTCAAGTTCTTGAAGTGCTTGCCGAACAACTCGGAGTTGAGGATGGCGACGACGCTGCCGTCGAGCGTGGTAATCTGGGTGCTCTGGTAGGTGATGCTCTCCACCTTGCCGGTGATGCCGTCACATTCAATATAATCGCCCACACGCACGCGACCCGTCATGAGGGAAATGCCGTAGAAGAAGTTCTCCAGCAGGCTCTTGGATGCGAAACCCAAACCCGTGGACAAGCCGCCGGTCACAATGGCGATGCCCTTGCTGGGCACTTCGAGCATGAGGAAGACGACGATGGTATAGATGCCCCAAATGACGATGGCGATGAGGTTCTTGGCAAGGGTGGCGTTGAAGTTTTTGTCGTCTTTCTTCCTGCGATAGCGGAACCAGGCGGAACGCACCAGATAGTTGACATATTGGAAGATGAAGAACAATGCCACCACCAGGCAGAGTTTGAACAAAGAGGCGGAGAAGAGCCCATCGATGGAGAGGGTCTTGAGGAACCAACTCATGCAGAGGTGTCGCAAGTCGAAAATCTCTGCTGCCATATAGACGCTGAACAGCAGGGAATATACGGCACAAACGGGGAGCAGGGCACGATTGACAAAGTCGTACACCCAGGTCTTGGCGACGAAATCTCCACGCTTCATGCGGAACTCAATCTCGCTGTCGGTCAGGCTGTTGCCGTATGCCCGCTTGATGCGTTTCTCCAAGAATCGGGTTTCGTACATCTCCATCAGGTCGTAGCAGCAGGTGATGGTGGCGATGGCTGCCAACTGGAACATCCACCACACCAGGATTTGTACTGCCATCAGCGTGAAGCCTATCCATGAGAGCACACAAGATGTCAACATGGCGAATAGGGAGATGGAGCAATGCAGTTCGTCACTTGACGGTATCTTGTTGTGGCATTGCTTCATTCGGATGGCCTGCCAGAAGGTGAAAATCAACAGGATGGGGGGAAAGATAAGGTTGACCAGTGTGTTGGGAATCAAGATGATGCGGAAGCAAATCACGATGAGCGACATCAGCAGGAAGGGGACATAGGTCTTGGCTGCTTCCTTGATTTGGCTGCCGTTCAGACGGATGATGAGCGACACGCAGATGGCTTCTATCAGCCACGCCATCTCAATCATCAGGCTGGTCGCCATCAGCATGAGGTTGTGTCTGATGAAGGTGCGGGCAATCATCACGGCAATGGCGAAAATGAGCACGGCAAGTGCCATGATGAGCATGGGGCGTTTCTGGCGGAACTTCTCTGTGCGGAATCGCTTCGGAAGCAGCCAGCGGAGCAGCACATTGCTGAGCACGGCACCACCGAAAATGTAAACAAGCATGAAGATGCTGACAAACAACACGATAGGTCCTCGCCATTCCGACATGTAGGGACGGAACTGACCGTTGCTACCTTTCTCTTCCAGCGGTTTGTATTTGGTATTGAAGTCTTCCTGCGTCCGCCTCCACTGCATGGGGATGCGTGACAGGAGAGTAAAGTAGTTGGAGCCAGGGTTGAGGAAGATGCTTTGTTGCAAGTCGGTGTACTTCTTCTGTGCATAGGCGTTCATCTTCTCCACGCGGTTGGTCAAATTCACATAATGCTGGTTGTCTTCTTCGAGGCGGTCGAGGATGGTCTTCATGTTGTTGCGCAGGGTGGTGGCATAGACGATGCACATCTTTCGGTCTTGAATGCCTTGGGTGTCAAGCGAGAAGGGCTTTTTGTTCTTCTCTTTGCCATCTTCGTCGAAACGTGCCTTCCTTTGGCTTCTTTTTTCCTCTCGGTCAGCCTTTGCCTTGCCGACGGCTGGCGGAATCTGCTCCAAAGAGTAAATCAGGCTGTCGTAACTGGCAATCTCATTCTCGATGTAACGCTTGATTTGGTCAAACGGCATCGTGTTGTTCTTCAACTCATGATAGAGTGTCGTCGCCTCTTGACAAGCGTAGGTCATGTCGAAGGTGAAGTCTTCTCCCTGCGAGTAGAGAACGAGGCTGGTCGTCTCGCTCCGCTTCATGATGTCAACCAGTTTTTCGTGCTGTGCTTCTCGACGGGCATCCATCTGCTTCATCTTTTCTTTCTGCTTCATCCACTTGTTGTAGAGTTCGAGACGAAGCACGTGCAGTGTCTGGCTGAGGTTCCGTTCTTTCAGCACTGCTTGGCTCTGCTGGCTTACTGCCATCAGAAGTAATAATGTAAAGAGTACTTTTTTCACTTTATCTTGCGTTGATAATCGTTTATTCCACATCCATGAAATCTTTGGCTCGCGTGAGGAAAGACTTGCCGATTTGTACC
>CALAVF010000021.1 GCA_937892315.1 uncultured Prevotellaceae bacterium
GGCATCGGTCACCAGCGGTATCATGCCCAGGATGGTGGTGAGACTCGCCATCATCACAGGGAGCAGACGCGACTTGGAACTCTGGATGAGTGCCGTGCGTGGCTCAATGCCCTGCGAGACTTCAAGGCTGATTTCGTCCATCAGCACAATGCCGTTCTTAATCATCATGCCTATCAGTCCCAACACACCCACAATGGCGACGAAGCCAAACTGCTTGCCCGTCAGCAGCACCACAGGAATCACGCCGATGACCACCAGCGGGATGCAGCAGAAGATGATGGCAGGCTTCTTGTAGTCCTTGAAGAGCATCACCAGAATGAGAATCATGATGACGATGCAGATGGGGAATCCGTTGAAGAGGTACTTCATCGACTGGTCGCTTGCCTTCTTCTCACCTTCCCACGTCAAGGTGTAGCCTTCGGGCAGGGCAATCTGCTCAATCTGCTTGGCAATTGCCTGACGAGCCGCCTCGGTGCCGACGCCTGGAGCCGGAGAGCATTGCAAACGCTGCGTCCGCTCACCGTCGTAACGCACCACAACAGGCTCTTCCCACGTGATGTCCAAGCCATGCGACACCTGCTTGAGCGGTGTGGTCTGAATCAGTTTTTCGATGACATCCTCCTTGGTCACTGTACCCGACATGAGTTTCTGCATCGTCGATCGATTCATAAACTGCTTCAGGTTCGGTATCATCCCGAAAACCTGCACGTTGTCCAGATTCTCCACGTTCTGTCCGTTCTCGTCCGTACACTTGATGTAGATGTTCTCCGGGTGGATGCCCTCATAGAATGTTCCCACAGGAATGCCGCCCGTGTATGCCATCATGGAGAGTGCCACATCGCCACGAGAGAGTCCGCTGTTGCGAGCCGACGCCTGATCGTAGTCGATGGTCAGCACAGGCACCTGCGGCTCCCAGTCGGAGGTGGGCAGATACACCTTGTCAGAAGCATCGACAATCGCCCGTGCGGAGTCCACCAACTGGTGCAGCACAGCAGGGTCGGGACCGTGGAAACAAGCCTCGATAGGATACTTCTTGAACATCAGGTTATATCGCTTGAACTTCACATAGGCATCAGGGTACAAATCATTGATTTCCTGCTGGATGGCATCGATATTAGATCGGAAGAGCGTCGTGTAGGGAAAGAGTGTAGATCTCGGTGGTCGC
>CALAVF010000022.1 GCA_937892315.1 uncultured Prevotellaceae bacterium
CCTTCAAGATATGCACGATCGGCCGTAAGTTTATGAATTTCAGCATCAACATCGATATGACTACCAAGTGGGATATAAAACTCGCTTGTTTGTACCATAAACACAACAGAGCCGTCGATTTTGCTGCTGGTTGGCTCAACCGAATCCACATTGGCAAGTTTCAGCACAATGCTGTCGTAGGCTGACAGATAGCCGCTGCTACCCTTATTCACATACAGTTTGACGGCATCTTTGTTTGCAATATTCTTTTCCTTGCGTACGTTGCGTATTTCCGAGATGAGCATCTTAACCACCTCAACATCAGCAATCAGGCTATTATCGGCGTTGGTTGGAGTCTCTATCATTAGGCGGCTAACCATTATACTCTCGCCCTGTTGACGCTCTTTGATGTGCTGCCACAGTTCCTCGGTGATGAACGGCATAAAAGGATGCAGCATTTTGAGCAGTTTCTCAAAAAAGTCGAGTGTCTTGTTGTAGGTTGTAAGGTCGATTGGTGAGCCGTAGGCCGGCTTTATCATCTCCAGATACCAGCCAGAGAATTCATCCCAGAACAGTTTGTATACAAGCATCAGAGCTTCGCTCAGGCGATATTTTGAAAAGAGGTCGTTTAGCTCGCTGTTGGTTTTGCGCAGTTGTGCCTCGAACCAATCAACGGCAATGCGGCTGCTATCGGGCTGTGCGATACCTGCTGTCTGCCAGCCCTGTATCAGTCGAAATGCGTTCCAAATCTTATTGTTGAAATTTCGGCCCTGTTCGCAAAGTGCTTCATCGAACAGAATATCATTGCCAGCAGGTGCCGAAAGCATCGTTCCCATGCGAACTCCATCGGCGCTGTACCTATCAATCAACTCAATAGGGTCGGGCGAGTTACCGAGCGATTTCGACATTTTTCGACCCAGTTTGTCACGCACAATTCCGGTAAAATAGACATTACGGAACGGCACATCGCCCATATACTCCTCGCCTGCCATTATCATACGCGCAACCCAGAAGAATATGATGTCGGGCCCCGTAACAAGGTCGGTTGTTGGGTAGTAATATTTTATCTCGTCGTTGTTCGGATTGTTGATGCCGTCGAAGAGACTGACAGGCCAGAGCCACGATGAGAACCACGTGTCGAGGGCATCCTCGTCGCGTCTGAGCTGGTCAATGGTGATATTCTCGAACCCTGCAATTTTGTGTGCTTCAACGAGTGCCTCCTCGGGTGTCAGCGCAACAACAAATTTTTCCTCCTCGTTCTCGGCTGTGGGCAGAAAGTAAGCTGGAATGCGGTGTCCCCACCACAACTGGCGGCTGATGCACCAGTCCTGAATGTTCTCCATCCAGTTGCGGTAGGTGTTCACATACTTCATCGGATAGAACTTGATCTTACCTTCCAACACAGGTGGCAGAGCGATATCGGCAAAGTGTTTCATCGAGAGGAACCACTGCTTGCACAGACGAGGCTCCACCGCCGTGTCTTGATTACGCTCAGAATAACCCACCTTGTTGTCATAGTCCTCAATCTTCTCCATCAAACCAGCCTTCTGCAAGTCGGCGGCAATCTGCTTGCGAACATCCATTCGGTCCATGCCCACATACAATCCAGCCTCCTCAGAGAGCGTACCATCAGGATTGAAAATGTCGATGATCTCGAGGTTATGCGTCTTGCCCAAAGCATAGTCATTCACATCGTGAGCAGGTGTCACCTTCAGACAGCCCGTACCGAACTCAATGTCCACATAGCGGTCTTCAATCACAGGAATCACGCGGTTCACCAACGGAACAATCACCTTGTGACCACGCAACCACTGATTCTTCGGGTCTTTCGGATTGATACACATAGCCGTATCACCCATGATGGTCTCAGGACGAGTCGTTGCCACCACTGCATAGTAGCCCTTCGCATCTTTGTGGATGATGTTACCCTCCTTCTCCAATTCATCAATCGACACCTTCTTGCCCACCGAAGTCAAGTTCTCGGGATCAGCCACATAATACTTCAAATGGAAAAGGTGGCTCTTTTCATCACGATAAATTACCTCCTCAGTCGAGAGCACTGTCTGTGCCTTAGGATCCCAGTTCACCATGCGGAGACCGCGATAAATCAGCCCTTTCTTGTAGAGGTCAACAAACACCTTCAGCACACTCTCGCTACGCTTCTCATCCATTGTGAAAGCCGTTCTGTCCCAGTCGCACGAAGCACCCAAACGACGCAACTGCTTCAAGATGATGCCGCCATGTTCGTCCGTCCATGCCCAAGCGTGTTTCAAGAACTCTGCGCGGCTCAGGTCACGTTTCTTGATGCCCTGCTCAGCCAGACGGTTCACCACCTTTGCCTCGGTTGCTATCGAAGCATGGTCTGTACCAGGCACCCAGCAAGCATTCTTTCCGTCGATGCGAGCCTTACGAATCAAGATGTCCTGAATGGTGTTGTTCAACATGTGTCCCATGTGCAGCACACCTGTCACATTGGGTGGCGGAATCACAATCGTGTAGGGTTCACGACCATCTGGCTTACTCGCGAACAACTTATGTTCCAGCCAGTACTGATACCACTTGCCCTCCACTTCGGAGGGGCTATAATTTTTTGCTAATTCCATTGGTTTACAAAATTTTGACTTGCAAAGGTACGATTAAATGAGAGAAAAACCAAATTTATTTGAGTTTTTCCGAATGTGAGTACCTTCGGCGAGGCCTACGGTACTAAAAAATCAAGTAAGTGAACGTAAAGAGAACTCGTTTTCTTTACTGAACATAAGAATTTTATACATTAATCGACGGAGTCAACAGTACGGAATTTTGCAATAACAAACAAATCTCTAAAAGAGGTTCATGTGCACTTCAACAACCACTGAACCGACCACGTCGTGGTCGATTGATTGACTACGTCGTCATCGGTTCGCCGACCACGTCGTGGTCGATTTTGAGGAGTTTGGTCTGTGATTTTTGGCACACCTCCCCTAAGGAACAAAAACCACTAATGTCTGAATGTAAGAATGGAAAGGTTATTCGTACCGAATAGTCTCTGAGGGTTTCCCGATGCTGATGAGGTGGGAACTGCCCCAGATGACGAGGGTGGAGATGAGGAGGGTGAGGAGATTGAGGGCAAGGATGAAAAGCCAGTTGAACTGGATGGGCACGGAGTCGATGTAATAGACCGAGGCATCGAGGGAGATGAGGCGGAACTGCTGCTGGAGGAAGCAGAGGAGCAATCCGACGAGGTTGCCCCAGAGGAGTCCTTTGCCGACGAGCATGACGCTGAAATGGATGAAGATGCGGCGGACGGACACGTTGGTGGCTCCGAGCACTTTGAGGGTGCCAATCATGTTGATGCGTTCGAGCATGATGATGAGCAGTCCGCTGACAACGGTGAAGACGCTCACGAGTATCATGAGCACGAGTATCATCACCACGTTCATGTCGAGCACAGCCAACCACGCGAAAGTGTGGGCAGCGATGTCTTTGATGCTGAACACGCCATAAGTGACCCCGTTGCGGTCGGTGCCTTGATGGATGAACTGAAGTTGCTGGGTCAGTGCATCTACTTGATCAAAATCCTTGACGGTCACTTCCAGACCTGAAGACATTTCTTCGTCCCATCCGTTGAGTTTGCGAACCGTGTAGATGTCTGTGATGACGTAGTTCTTATCGTAATCGTTCATATTGGTGGCGAAGATGCCAGCAATTTTGAAGCGGCGGGCTCGCATGGATTCCTCACCCATGAAGTAGGCAAAAATCTTGTCACCAGTCTTCACACCAAGGTCGGATGCCACTTTTTGCGAGAGCAGGATTTCGTTGGTGGCTTCTTGGGAGGAAAACGTAGGCATTTGTCCATCGACCAGCGAGTTACGGAAGAAAGAAAGGTCGTAGTCCTCCCCCACTCCTTTGAAGGTCAAGCCACGGAAGTTTTCTTCTGTCTTCAGAATGCCGAGTTTGGTGGCGAACCGCTGGATGTGGTCAACCCCTTGCACTTTCCTGACCTTGCGGATAAGCGTGTCGTTGGTCAGCACGGGCAGCATCTCGTAGTCCTGATTCTGCGTGAGGCTCAACACCTGAATGTGGCTGCCAAAACCTATCACTTTGGAACTGACTTCGTGCTTGAAGCCGAGCACAACTGCCAAACTAACAATCATCACAGCCAATCCGATGGCTATGCCCAACATAGCGATACGAATAGCAGGACGGGAGAATCGACTCCCGTCCTCTGCTTTATCGGCATAAATTCGTTTGGCTATGAAAAGTTCGTAAGACATGCCTACTCTCTCACTCTTCCAGGATAGGCTTCCAGTGCCTTACGCAACACAAACAAAGCACGGAGCAGGTCTTCTTTCTTCAAGACGTAGGCGATACGGACTTCGTTCTTGCCCGAGCCAGGTGTGGTGTAGAAGCCTGATGCGGGTGCCATCATCACGGTCTCGCCTTCGTAATCGAAGTCGGAGAGGCACCAAGCACAGAACTTTTCGCAATCATCGACAGGAAGTTTTGCCACCGTATAGAAGGCTCCCATCGGGATGGGTGAATAGACTCCAGGGATGCGATTGAGTCCGTCAATCAGACACTTACGGCGTTCAACATATTCGTCGTAAATCTCACGGCTGTACTCTTCGGGGGCATCGAGACTTGCCTCGGCTGCAATCTGACCGATGAGTGGCGGGGAGAGACGTGCCTGACAGAATTTCATCACCGCCTTGCGGATTTCTTCGTTCTTGGTGATGAGGGCACCGATGCGGATGCCGCACTCGCTGTAACGCTTTGAAACGGAGTCAATCAGCACCACATTCTGCTCAATGCCTTCGAGATGGCAGGCAGAGATGTAGGGCGAACCCGTGTAGATGAACTCACGATACACCTCGTCGGAGAAAAGGTACAGGTCGTACTTCTTCACCAGGTCGCGTATCTGGTTCATCTCGCGACGCGTATAGAGGTAGCCCGTAGGGTTGTTGGGGTTGCAGATGAGGATGGCACGGGTGCGTTCGTTGATGAGTTCCTCAAACTTCTCCACCTTTGGCAAGGAGAATCCCTCCTCTATCGTAGTGGCGATGGTCCGAATCACCGCACCTGCCGAAATGGCAAATGCCATATAATTGGCATAGGCAGGTTCTGGCACGATGATTTCGTCGCCAGGATTCAGACACGCAAGGAACGAGAAGAGCACCGCCTCAGAGCCACCACTGGTGATGATGATGTCGTCGGCTGTGAGGTTGATGTCGTACTTGGCATAGTACTTCACCAGTTTCTCACGATAACTGCGATAGCCCTGCGAAGGGCTGTACTCCAGAATCTTGCGGTCGATGTTCTTGATGGCATCAATCGCCACCTGCGGCGTGGGGAGGTCTGGCTGTCCGATGTTCAGATGATAAACTTTGATGCCTCTTCTCTTGGCATCTTCTGCCAGAGGTGCCAACTTGCGGATGGGCGAACTGGGCATCTCTGTTCCTCGAATGGATATCTTTGGCATATCAAATATATCAGATAAAGTTATTTCATTTTGCAAAAATTCATGCAAAGTTACAAATTTCCGACTGCATAAGCCCCCTCTCTCGGAAACTTTTTATGATTTCCGTGGCTAAAATCGTGAATAAAACATAGAAATGACAATATCGTGATTATTTGCCGAGGGGCAGCGTGAGGATGAAACGAGCACCTGTGTGGTAAGCAGCATCCAGTTCGAGGTTGCCGCCCAGCATCTGAGCAATACGCTTGCAAAGAGTCAGTCCGAGTCCCAAACCCTCGCTGTAATAGTTGAGTTTGGTGAACTGCTCGAAGATGCGTTCCTTGTCCTCTTCGGGAATGCCAATGCCTGTGTCGGTCACCACAAAACAGAGGGTTGCGGCATCTTGCTGCTGGCAACCGAGGGTGATGCTTCCCTCTTGCGTGAACTTATTGGCATTGCCCAGCAACTCCTTCAGCACTTTGGTCAGTATCTCTTTGTTGGATTTGAACTGCAACGAATCGGGAACGGAAGTGTCTATCTTCAGTTCCACCGTTTCAGGGCACTTCAATTTGATGGCATCCACCATTTCGCGACAGAACTCGTTGCAGACGATGAGGTCTTCCCGCTCAATTTCCGTCTGCATTTCAAGGTTGGAAGCGGTGACGAGCATATCGACGATGGTTGTGATGTTCTTCGAGTTCTCCTGCATGGCATCGGTAATGGTATCCATCTCCTCTTCCGACACAAACTCGTAGCCGTCAAGCAACACCTGCGAAAAACCTGTGATGATGTTGAGCGGAGTGCGTACCTGATGGGTGATGTCCTGCATGAAGGCGGTCTTCTTCTCGTCAGCCTCCTTCGCCAGTTCATTGGCTTTCACCAGTTCGGCGTTGCGTTGCTCAATCTCGGCATTCACCCGCTTGATGTCGCTAACGTGGCGGTCAATCGACTGCTGCATGTCGCCAAACATATTTTGCAATTTTCCCACCGCGTCAATTCGCTTACTACGAGGCATTCGCTCGCTGAAGTTTCCTTCGGCGATGTGACGCGACTGACGAGCCAGTTGGTTGAGCGGCACAATCGCACTATTTACCGTGTGGCGGCAAAGCACCAGCATGAGCAACAAGCCAATGAAGATGATGGGCAGAACGATATAGAACAAACTGTTGTAGCGTTCAAAAATATCACTTTCAGGACAGACGATGGCGATGCTCCAGTCGGTTCCAGCCAGAGGGCGATAGAAGACGTAGCAGTTCTTGCCGTCTATGCGTACCTGACTCATTCCCTCTTCGCCTGAAAGCATCGCATGACCCAACAGAATCACGTCAGCATTGGACTTTGAATTGGCATCGGTAAAGATGGTTCGATGCACCAGTTTCGCCGTGTCGGGATGCACAAAAAAGCGACCTTCCTTACCAAGCATGATGCAGTAGGAATGTGGATAAGGTTTTTCGGCAGAAATGGTCTGGGAAAGCCATTTCAAAGAGAGGTCGGAGGAGATGACTCCGAAGAAACGTCCGCTGCTGTCGGCAAGCGGTTTGCTGTAGGAGGTAATCATCTCTGGAACATAGGCGGAATCTGCTGTGTTCTTGTCATAGAAGGGATCAACCCAACAGGCTTCACCACGTTCACGGGGTATCCTGTACCAGTCCTTGTCGAAGTAGCGATAGTCGCTTCCTCCTTCCTGCTCCGTCTCTATCACACCATTTTCCGACTTAGAATAGACAGAAAAGTATTCACCCTGCTCTTGAAAGAAATAAGGAACAAATGCGATGGAGCATCCATAGAGGTTGGGATTCAGTTCTATGATTTGACGCGAATAGGTGTAGATGGAATCGGGGTGGAGGTGGGCACGGATGAGCCAGTCCGTATTGTTGGTGGCAGTCTCTATCTCGGTAAGGATGACCTGCACACGCAAAGCGGTGTTGTTGAGCACCTGCGTTGCTCGTTGCACAGCCTCTTGCTTCACGTAAGTACGTGCCCGTTGGAACAAGAAACCAAGGGACACCACGAAGATGACCACAGCGAAGAGCAGTATCCAAAGGCTGAGTCGCAACGAAAGTGATTGTCGTATGTATGTAAGCGGATTCTTCATTGTTCTGGGGTTTCTGGGATTGAGGATGGGGCTTCAAGGTCGGAATCAGGTGCAGGGTCGGAATCCGCCACATCTGCGGCAGAGGTGCCTGCATCAGCCGTGTCTATGGCAGGAGCATCTGTGTCAGCAACGTCCGACGGTTTACCGCTTTCCGATGCTTCAAGCAATTGATTGAGCAATTGGGTAATCAAGTCCGTGTTGGTCAGCATCTGGTCAACGTGCTGCTTCATCTCGGCTTCGGTGAAATGCTGATGCCCCTTCCAGATGGTTTCTGCCTCACGAGCGATGGCACTAACAGGCTGTTCCATCCGGTCTGTCATATTGTAGATGAATGCCGTCTTCACGCGGTCAGCCTCTTTTGCCAGTTCATTGGCATGAAGCAATTCCTTGTTGCGTTCGGTCAACGTGCTGGTGGAATGATGCAGTTTGCTGATGTAACTTGCCAATGACTTCTGCATCTTGAAGAAACTGTGCTGCAAATAGCCAATCTCGTCCTGCTGACGGCTGTCGGGAATCGGGTCGTCGAAGTTTCCTTCCGCAATTTGCTGTGCCGAGCGTGCCAAGTGTCTGAGCGGACGCAGGCTTTCACGAATGATGTAGAGACAGAAGAACAGAAGCAGCAGAAGTCCAACGACGGTAATGATCATGAGCACTTTCTGCAACTGGTTGTAAGGTTCAAAAATATCTTGTTCCGGACAAACGATGGCAACACTCCAGCCAAGTTCCTTGAAAGGCTTGTAGAACACATAGTTGTCTTCGCCATTGAGATGGAATACCTTATATCCGCTCTCGCCGGCAATCATTGCTTCGCCCAGGGCTGTTCGCATCGTATCGGGCTCTTCGAGCGTCGGTGTGAAAATGGTCTGGTAGAACAGTTTGGTTGAGTCGGGATGCACAAGAAAAGTGCCGCCATTGCCCACCAACATGCAATAGGAGTTGGGGAACGGTTTGGCGTTCAAGATGGTCTGCGAGAACCAGTTCAAAGAGAGGTCCACCGAAAGAATGCCCACCACCCGATTGTCATGGTCGTGAATGGGTTGGCAATAGGAGGTGATAACGTCTGCCACCTGAATACCGCCGGTATCGTACTCGCGGAACGGTTCTACCCAATAGGGTTTGTCAAGCAGTTTCGGGATGAGATACCAATCCATGCAATAATATTCGTAGAGGGCGTTGCCCTCCTGTTCCGTCTCGATACTGTCTCTGCCATTGTAGGAGTAAGCGGAGAAAACACGCCCTTTCGACGGATAGTAATAAGGCTCGAACGCAATGGAACAGCCGTTGAAGTCCGGGTTATTCTCCAGAATCTTGCGGCTGAAGGTAAACATCGAGTCGGGGGTGCTGATGTGCTTTTCGACAAGCCATTTCATATTGTCGGCAGCCACCTCCACCTTGTGCAACGTGTTGTCGATATGCAGCACCGTACTCTCCAGCGTCTGCGTGGCTTTCTCCATCGCCTCTTCCTTCACAGCCTGACGGGAATAGTGGAACATGATGCCAAGAGATGCCAGAAAGAGTGCCGCCACACTAAGTACCACCCAAAAACTGAGTTTGGCGGACAAGGATTGCTGTAGGTTATGGATGATGTTCATTTTCATTTGAGTTATTATTTGCCCATCAGTTCGTTATAGGTCACTTGTCGTGGCAGGATGCCACCTTCACGCATCAGTTGGCTCGCCTGTTTCACCATGTCGGGACGCAAACGAAACTCGCGTTTGCCTGAATCGGGGTCCTTCTGCAATCGCAGTATCTCCTGAAGCATCAGTTTCTGGAGCACTCGATTGGTCGGTGCATGGCTTTTTTCCACATATTTCATGACAATGTCCAATGCCTCGTCTGGATGAGCGGCAGCCCATTCCCACCCCCGTTTGCTGGCTTCAGCAAAGGCAGCAGTCTGATAGCGGTGGGTCTTATAGTATTCGGCCTTCACATACACACCGTTCTCTTGAATGTTGTAACCATGATCGCTGAAACGGTAGATGCACTCTTCCGACATCTTGAAACCAGCCTGCTTCAACTGGTAATATTCGGCATAACTCACCACCATCATGGCATCAACGGCTCCCGAAAGGAAGAGGTTAATATTGCTGGAGAAGTGTATCCAGTCGTAATGCATCTTCTCACGCTTGTCCATAATCTTACCCAAATAATTAGGTTCCGAGTTGTACACAGCCACCCGTTTGCCTCCCAATAAAAGGGGATTCTTGCCATAGCGTGACACAATGAGGTAACTGCTGTTCATCGAGGTTTGCAAAATATTCACCAGAGGCTTGCCATGTGCCATGATATCCATCGCCGACATGAGGGAAAAGATGGCAGCATCACATTCGTCGGCTTCCAGACGATGATACACCGAACTGGTGAGCGACGGGTACTGAATCTCCACATCCAAGCCCACTTCGCGGTAGAATCCCTTCTCCTTTGCCACATAATAGCCTGCAAACTCCGCCTGTGCCGTCCATGCCGTGGTGAGCACAAACCGTTCTGCCCTTGCCATACAAGAACACAACGTCAACAGCCAAAAAGCGATAAAACATCTCATGTTAGTTAGCATTTTGAGCCACAAAGATACAAAAAATATGTGAACAAAAACATCTTTCTGACAATTTATTTCAAAAAAGGACACTTTTTCAAAAAGTTTTTATAATTTTGCCATCAAATTAAGGAACTACATGAAAACAGGACTTATACAACAGGCATGTACAGCCGATGTTAAACAGAATAAGGAGCGGCTGGCAAACCATATCCGCCAAGCAGCACAGGAGGGCGCCGAACTTATCGTGCTGCAAGAACTGCACAACTCGCTGTATTTCTGTCAGACGGAGAACACAGACAACTTCGATTTAGCAGAAACCATTCCAGGGCCTTCGACAGCATTTTTCGGGCAATTGGCTCGCGAGTTGGGTGTGGTGATTGTCACCTCGCTCTTTGAAAAACGGGCGGCAGGACTGTATCACAACACAGCGGTGGTGCTGGAGAAAGACGGCTCCATCGCAGGCAAATACCGCAAGATGCACATCCCCGACGACCCTGCCTACTACGAGAAGTTCTACTTCACACCGGGCGACTTAGGGTTCCACCCCATCCAAACCAGCGCCGGACGGCTTGGCGTTCTCGTCTGCTGGGACCAGTGGTATCCCGAAGGAGCACGGCTGATGGCACTGCAAGGGGCAGAACTGCTCATCTACCCGACCGCCATCGGTTACGAATCGAGCGACACACCCGAGGAGCAGGAGCGTCAGCGCGAGGCATGGACAACGGTGCAGAGAGGTCATGCGGTGGCAAACGGATTGCCCGTGATTGCCGTGAACCGCACAGGAAACGAGCCCGACCCGTCAGGACAGACGCGTGGCATCCAGTTCTGGGGAAGCAGTTTCGTGGCTGGTCCACAGGGCGAACTGCTCTATCGTGCCCCCAAGGACGAGGAGGTGGTGGAGGTCATCGACATCGACATGAAACGCAGCGAAAACGTGCGTCGCTGGTGGCCTTTCCTCCGAGACCGCCGCATCGAAGAGTTTGGTGGATTGACACGACGATTTATTGATTAGTTTCAGAGTTTTACTTTTGCTGGTTTTGATTCGTTGTGGAGGCGGTCAAGTGCCGTCACCACAAAGGTTGTGCCACGTTTGGGCGATGGCACGGTGTAGCGTGTGTCTTGTGTGATGGCAACGATGTTCTCCGCCGAATTGAGGTTGATTTTCTCACCCTGCTTGAAACGGTAGATGACATACTGACGAGCCTTGTCCATTTCCCGCTTGCCCTTCGGAGCCTCCCACGAAAGGATGGTGCCTGTCATGGCGTAAGTCTTGGCAGAAAGGCTCTTGGGTTTTCCGGGGGCTTTGCCGTCAATGAAAGTCATCAAGGGCTGCAGGGCGGGTGTGGCATGGTAAACCTGTTCCAAAACGGTACGGTAGTTGCCGGGATTGTTCACCACAGCAGCGGCATACCACTGGCAAGAACCCTGCACATGGGCAAGGGCACGCTGGAGGTCGTACTTCACACGCATCTGGTGAGAAGCGGGGTTGCTGGGGTCAGCACCCTTGACGGTACGTTCCACATCCTGACCGATGAAGAGCGGACGCTGGTTGCAGTAGTCATTCCACCAATAGAGCAGTTTCTCATAATCGGCAGCCTTGGTGCCAATGTTCCAATAAATCTGCGGAATGTTGTAATCGACCCAACCCTGCTTGGTCCACAGCACGATGTCGGCATAGAGGTCGTCATAATTCTGAGTGCCGCTGGTGGCACTACCCTCCCGACAATTCTCACCCGTGGGACTGTTGCGATAGATGCCGAAAGGAGACACGCCAAACTTGACCCACGGCTTGACGGAACGCACGAGATAGTGGAGGTCGCGGATGAGCAGGCTCACGTTGTCGCGTCGCCAGTCCTCGATGGTGGCAAATCCGCGAGGGTCTGTCTGAAAGTAAGACTCGTCGGGCAGTGCGAGACCCTTCACGGGATAGGGGTAGAAGTAGTCGTCCATGTGGATGCCGTCCACGTCGTAGTGCTCCAAGATGTCCTCCACCACCATGCAGGTGTAGGTGCGGTTCTCGGGCAAAGCGGGATTGAAAATGTAAAGTCCGTCGTACTCGAACACACGCTCGGGATGCTTCACGACGGCATGATTCACGGCAAGTTCCGTCGTGCCTTTCGTCTTGGCACGATAAGGGTTAATCCACGCATGACACTCCATGTTTCGCTTGTGGCACTCGTCCACCATCCACGCCAGAGGGTCCCACCCATCGGAGGGTGCAGTACCCTGTTTGCCAGTCAGATAGCGAGACCATGGCTCGTAGTTGGAACGATAGAGTGCATCGCCCTCGGCACGCACCTGAAAGAGGATGGCGTTGATACCACACTTCTGCAAGACATCGAGTTGCGAGGAGAGCATCTGGCGTATCTGCTCGGGCGACTTGCCAAGATACTGTCCGTTGACACACTGAATCCAGGCACCACGGAACTCTCGCTTGGGGTTGGCGGCATGGAGGGTCATCCATGACAAACTCATAAAGAAAAACAAGAAAAGCGTCAAGCGTTTCATATTCAACGATTTATCAATTATCTATTGTCTGTTATCTATTCTCTATTTTCTCACAAGAAAGGAGTCAACAGGTTTCCGAACCATCCCTGAAACTTCTTGCTTGCCGTTCGTGTGCCCCAATACCCTTTCTCCATCGGCTTTGAAGACTTCAATTGTTCGTTGAACAGGTCGGTCAGTTCTTTGGTTGTCTTCTTGCTGAAAATCACGGTATTGACTTCGTAGTCACACCGCAGGGAACGGGCATCCATATTGCTGGAACCCACCGTGCAATAGAGGTCGTCCACCATCATGATTTTCGTGTGATGGAAGCCGCCATAATAAAGGTACACCTTTGCCCCACGCTTGGCGAGGTTGTTGCCCACATAGTGGGATGCCTCGGGCGTGAGCGGAATGTCGCTCTTGGCTGAGAGGAGAATCTGCACATCCACCCCACGGTCGATGGCATCTTTCAGAGCCTTACGCACCTTGTGAGTGGGCACGAAATAGGGGTTGATGAGCAGCACCTTATGCTGTGCCGTGTTGAGCATCTCGGCAAAGAGGTCGCGGATGGCATCTGCACTGCGGAGCGGATGGCGGTCGATGATAGCAAGCCGCTGGTTGTCATGGCTCGGAATGTGCTCAGGGAAGTATTTGGCACCCGACAGGAACTCGCCAGTCGCCCTGTACCACATACGGCAGAAAATCTCGTGCAGTTCGTTCACCACCGGGCCTTCCAGATGCATGTGCATGTCGTGCCAGTCGCCTATTTCGGGAATGCCCTCGATGTAGTAGTCAGCCACGTTCATACCGCCCGTGTAGGCAATCTTGCCGTCGATGACCACAATCTTGCGGTGGTCGCGGGGAATGATGTGGTTGACCCACGGAAAACGGATGGGATCGAACTTGACCAACTGGATGCCGAGCGAGCAGATGGAGTCGTGCATCTGGGACTTGATGGGCTTGTTGTTGGAAGAATTGCCAAAAGCGTCGTAGAGGGCACGCACCTCGACACCCTGAGCGGCTTTCTCTGCCAGCAGATGGAAGAGAAGTCCGGCAATGGAGTCGTTGCGGAAGTTGAAGTATTCGAGGTGGATGAACGACTTGGCACCACGCACCGCCGCAAAGAGGTCCTCAAACTTATCGTGCCCCGTCTTCAGCAGGTCAACAGAATTGCCATCGACAATGTGGACGCCACGCTGCCGCAGATGAGCCGCCATGATGCTGTCGGAGGTGGTCTGCTGAACGGTCAACTGGGCATGAAGCGTAAGCGAACAAAAGGTCAGGATGACTAAAAGTAACCTTCTCATTTCTTTTTCTTATGACTTTTTTTCACGTAGGCATCTACCTGATTGGCAATTTCTTGCATACCGGCAATGGAAGGATGTCCTGCCTTCTTCTCGATGTCGTGAAGCACAATGACCGGCACCTCATAGCGGTCGCAGATTTTGAAGACCGAAGCATCGATTTCATCCCGCAAATCGCTGTTCAGGATGAAGTACATCTGTACGTTCAGGTAGC
>CALAVF010000023.1 GCA_937892315.1 uncultured Prevotellaceae bacterium
AGATACGCAGACAAGGACAAAAGAGATTTGTTTGTATAAATAAAACAATTACAATTATTCTAACTTAAAAAACTTACCAATTATGAAGAACTTTTTTACAAAACTCAAAGAAAAGAACGCACAGCGGAAAGAAAAAGAATTGATGGAACGGGCAAAAGACCTTTTCCAAATCTGCGAACATGGCGGAGAAACGTGGATAACGTATGGCGGTCATCTGGTGCTACCTACGGCGTTTTTACAAGGCGACCCGATAACTATACTACAACAACTGCGAGAAGCATATATAGAAAGGAATAAGGCATGAAAAAGAGGTATCAAGAACTGTGGAACAAACGCAAAGAGTTTGTACGCATGACATGGGGCAGCCTTCTCCTTGGCTGTATCTTGCTTTGGACTTGCATCATCATTGGCATCATCGGACTTTGCAGAATACTATGACAGAAGAACTGATACAAAAGATTGTGGGCATGGCAATCACTTTGCTTTGCTGTGCCTACATCGCCAAACTCTTGAAAGACACGGAAAAATGAGAAAGAAAATCATCTACTACAACAAAGTGGAACTCGACGCACTGCGATACTGTGCAAGGGTGATGGACTTTGGTGTGTCACTAACACTTACCGCCGCATTGAACGAAATGCTGAACGCTTACCTGCTGCTGCGTGAGGATAAAAGGTTTAGGCACAAACTGAAACAATTAGCCAACGAAGCCGACAGAAAAGCGACCATGCAGAAAGCAACCATCATGTCCGTTATGCGTGACAGAAAGTTCTTTGACGACTATTCCGACAAGGTTATCGACTTGGCAGAAAAGGACATTACGGACTTTCGGATGGGCATAAAACAGATGCTTGACGAAAACGGCATCGAGGATAGCGAACTGATAGCACAATGCGAAACCGCATCCGTATTGCTGAAACTTTCCGTTGAGCACTACCATGTGACCATTAGCAAGACAAAGGAAAAGTTCAAGTGCAGACTTCCTGATTCATGCCCCGAATTTAACGCTGAAAACCTGACGAACACTTGGGATGCGGTATGCAAACTGCTTTATTCCAACAGGCAGGAGGATGTTGACCTGAATGCGGAACAAAACAAAATCTTGTTTGAAAGAATGGCAAAAGGATTCTGCGATGGACAATACACAAAAGAATGTCTGCAAGAGGCACAAAGGCTACATCCAGAATTTACAGAGAACGACATTAAAGTAACTGACGAAACAGAAGAACAGAAATGAGTGCAACAACACAATGGGTTGCCGAAGAGGAAAAACGGCAAAGAAGAGAAAAGGCCATTGTCACCAAAGCAAGAGAGGTTGAAAAGGAAAGAATGGATAGAGGATGGCAATATGTTGAACTGACAAAGCAGATGAAGATTCTGGTTCCATGCGACATTTACGGCAATCCAACAAAGAAGGGACTTGAACGTATGGAGGAAAGAAGAAAATCTTTATGCGTTTTGTAACTTTTAACACTTATTATTTGGTATATTCCAAACAAAGTTGTAACTTTGCAACAATTTCAAGGGGATGCTCGGTGCTTGACCTCACTGAATCAAAAGAAGTATAACAGGGGAGTTGGTCGCAGCAGTCCTGCCTTTCTAAAAGTTCTTTTGAGCCGAAGGGACTGTGTAGGAGGTCTCATAAGGGAGTTCGATTCTCCCTATCCCTACTAACTTGAAAACGAAAACAAAAGATTTATGAAGAAAGAACGCAACGAAACACTGCAAGCCTTGTGCCGTGACTATCTTTCAAGACTGAAACATCTTGCAAAGAAACATGGTCTCGACGCTTGGCTGGACAACTTGATTAAGGCTAACAGAAACAAAGATTGTACGGCAACGGAATACGAAGTGATGATGCTGTCAAGATGTGTTAATGACGAACGCATCAAACGTACCGATGTGCCAATCATCCTTGGCAAGTCTTACAACCAATGTTATAATGACAATGACTTTGACCGCATTAAGAAACTTGCACCTGTTGGCATCTTTTCAAAGGTTAGTACGCTGTTGTATGCGGATAAACTTAAAAAGAAAATACAGAACACTTAAAACTACATAATTATGGACTACGAAAAGAAATACAAAGAAGCCCTTGAAAGGGCAAGAGAGGTGCTTAACAATGAAGATGTTGAAAGAGGTATAATGGAATACCTCTTCCCTGAACTCAAAGAGAGCGAGGATGAGAGGATAAGAAAAGAACTTATTGAGCATTGTGAGCAGCAAGCAGAGA
>CALAVF010000024.1 GCA_937892315.1 uncultured Prevotellaceae bacterium
TTATTAAATACAATTAAAATAAATATAAATGATTATTAGTATTTATTTTAATTGTATTTAATAATTTTATAATATTATTTAATCAAATAATAATAGTTAATAAATATAACAAAAGTTCTTATGTTATTACATATATATAACTTAAAGGAAAATTTGATACAATATAAGTCGAAAATATAATTTAATTATAATATTTATGTATTCATAATTATTTATTTTTGTCATTTACAACTTTATACATTTCAGCCTCTTTTTGTCTTTTTAATTGATATTCAAAATTTTTATTTAACATATTAATTTCTTTTTCTTGCATTAAATTTTGTTGATATATTTGTTGCATTATCATAGGATTTGTATTTTGCATCATTAAAGGATATGGCATCATTGGCATTGGAGGTTGCATAAATTGATTTGGCGCAGGGATTGGAATTCCTCCCATTTGATTCATTTGATTTGCTTTGATTTGGTTTATTTGATTCATTTGCATTAATTGCAATTGAAATTGTTGTAGTTGGATTGGATTAACCATTGGTCCCATCATCATTGGATTCATAATAAAAGGATTTATATTTTGCATGTTGTTTTTTGGGTTATTGTAATAATAGTTATTATTTCGTTTTTTATTATTATTTTTAAAATATTGATTATTTTTTTTCAAATTTTTTTTATAGTTTTGATTATAATTATTATTATTTGATTCTGGAGTTGATTTTTCTTCATTTTCATTTGATTTATTTTCGTTATTATTATTTTGAACTTCACTGTTTTTTATAATATCACTCAAAACTTTTTCATCTAATATTTTGTCTTGATTTTTCCTAGTAATTATAACCTTTGTTTGCTGCTTGTTATTTTTCTTTTCTTTAGATTTATTTTTATTTTTCTCTTCAGTCTCTTCTTTCTCACTTTTATTATCTTCATTTTTATCAGCCTTTGATTTTTCTTTTATCTCTTTGCCTACTTCACTTTCTTTCTTTTCTTTATTTTCTTTGCTTTTATTGTCATTTTTTTTCATATCTGATTTTGATTCTAGAATAATTTGTTCAATATTAGGGTCATTTGGGTCCACAAAATCTCCTTCGAAAACATCTTCTTCTAAAACATCAGAATCATTTAATTCTTTTAAGTCAAATTCATTTTTTATATGTTCGCCATGAAATTCATCATCATTATCATATTCATCAAAATCATCTTCTTTTTCACTTTCATAACAATTATTGTCATTATCCCATCCTTTTCCAGGTACATAAACACCATTATCATCGTAATATCCACCATGTTTATCTAATCCTTGTCTATTAAAGTAAACTTCATCGGGATCCCAAAAAGAACCATTTGGAGTAATGAAAAAACCATCTTCATCATATTCTCCTTTTATATCTTCATTCCATTCTCTTTCTATAAAAACTGACTCTTTTTTTTGTTCCTTCATTTAAAATTGAATAAAAATTAATTTATTTGTGAATTTTTAAAAACAGATAACCTGAATTTAATTTTATGTAAATAAATAATACATATTATTAAATAAAATATAATATATAAATATATAATACGCGCGAGCGTGAGGAGAGAAAAAAAACGAAAAAACCAGGAGACAAAAAACCCGCACGGCCGTGCAGCCTCCTGCCCGATGGGGGTGGCAACTCCTACCCGATAGGGATGGCGACTCCTGCCCGATAAGGGTGGGTGACTATAGCCCGATGGCTGTCGCTTCCCAAGCCCGACAGGTCGGACGTCTCCTGCCCGATGTGGCAAAAATTTTGTCGGGCTACAGGCACCACAGGCATACCGCCAAGGTCCTCTGGGCGTTGAAGAATAGCGAAGCGTACAGAACTTAAATCAAGAAAGATGGCACAGATTGAGGACGAGGAACTTTAATTGCCAAGAAGCAAGATTAAGTACCAGAAAAAAATGCCCCCAAGGTCGTGTGACTTTGGGGGCATTTGATATGGGGAGGGAATACCGTTTATTCGGCGAGAAGTGCATCTGCCAACACTTTGAGGTCTTCGATGGTCTTGGCTTTGACGGTCGATTCGATGCTGACGAGCGGCTCGACAATGGTGATGTTTTTCATCGCCTCCATCGCTTCACGCATCTTCTTGCCAGCAGCAGGTGCCCAAGTGCCGTTCTCGACAAAGGCAACCTTGCGGTTCTGGTAGGTCTTGATGCGGAGATGGTTGATGAAGTCCTCCATGATGGGCATGATGCCACCATCGTAGGTAGGCGCACAGAGCACCAAACGGTCATAGCGGAAAGCGTCTTCCACGGCTTCGTGCAGATCGTCACGAGCGATGTCGGATGTGGACACTTTCACTTTTGAAAAGTTCTTCGGAGCGTTGCCCGAAGTGCTCTTCTCCTTGATGATGTCAGCCAGTTTCAAGGCAGCCTTGGCGGTGTTGCCATGCAAGGAGCAGTAAGCAATGAAGATGCCCTTGTCTTCTGGCTCGTACTTGCTCCAGGTGTCGTAAAGACCGATGTAGTAGCCAAGATCTTCAGAGAGGACAGGACCATGCAGCGGACAAATCTGCTGAATGTCGAGCGTTGCCGCCTTCTTGAGCAGATTCTGCACCATCGCACCATACTTGCCGACGATGTTGAAGTAGTAGCGACGTGCCTCGCAAGCCCAACCTTCATCGTCCTCTTCCTCTTTGCTGAGAGCACCGAACTTACCGAAACCATCAGCCGCAAAGAGAATCTTCGCCTTCTGGTCGTAGGTGACCATCACCTCTGGCCAGTGTACCATCGGAGCCATGAAGAACTGGAGGGTGTGTTCGCCCAGCGAGAGGGTTTCACCTTCCTTCACCACTTGCAGACGAGTGCCGAAATCGACATCGAAGAAACGCTTGAACATCGCCACCGCCTTCTGCGAGCAGACAGCCGTCATGTTGGGATATTTGTCCATGATGAACTTCACGCTGCCGCCGTGGTCGGGTTCCAAGTGCTGCACAATCAGGTAGTCGGGTGTCTTGCCGCCAAGAGCCGTTTCGAGGTTCTTCACCCATTCGTCTGTCTTGCGGGCATCCACCGAGTCCATGATGGCGACCTTCTCATCCTCAATCAGATAGGAGTTGTAGGACATGCCCAGCGGCACTTCGTACTGTCCTTCGAAGAGGTCGATGTCAAGGTCATCCACACCGATGTATTTCACACCAGGAGCAACAATATCGTATTTCACCATATTTATTTACGATTTGACAATTACTTTAGTCTTTCCTGAATCGCTTTGCTTTCTGCTTCATAGCCAGGCTTGTTCAGCAGGGCAAACATGTTCTTCTTGTAGGCCTCTACACCAGGCTGGTTGAATGGATTGACACCAAGGATGAGACCAGAGATGCCACAACCCTTCTCGAAGAAGTAGATGAGTTGACCGATGTTGTACTCGTCAAGTTTCTCGATGGAGATTCGGATGTTGGGCACACCACCGTCCACGTGAGCCAACTGAGTGCCGAGTTCTGCCATCTTGTTCACCTCGTCGATACGCTTGCCAGCCAAGAAGTTCAGACCGTCAAGGTTCTCTTCGTCGGAAGGAACAGCAAGACTACAGTTAGGCTTCTCTACCGAGATGACAGTCTCGAAGATGGTACGTTCGCCGTCCTGAATCCACTGCCCCATCGAGTGCAGGTCGGTCGTGAGGTCAACTGATGCAGGGAAGATGCCCTTGCCGTCCTTACCCTCGCTCTCGCCATAGAGTTGCTTCCACCACTCGCCAAGGTTGTGAAGTTTGGGCTGATAGTTTGCCATAATCTCAATCTTCTTGCCACTCTGATAGATGGCGTTGCGAGTTGCGGCATAAACAGCAGCAGGATTCTCAGCACATGGCACCTTGATGTCGCACTGAGCCTCCATATCCTGAGCACCCTTCACCAGTGCGGCGATATCGAAGCCAGCCACTGCGATAGGCAGCAGACCTACAGGTGTGAGCACAGAGAAGCGACCACCCACATTGTCAGGGATGATGAAAGACTTGTAGCCCTCTTTGTCAGCCGTTGTGCGGGCAGCACCCTTCTTGGCATCCGTGATGGCAACAATCACCTTCTTAGCCTCTTCCTTGCCACGCTGGTCCTCACACATCTTCTTCAAGAGACGGAACGTGATGGCAGTCTCTGTTGTTGTACCAGACTTGGAGATGTTGATGACACCGAACTTCACGCCTTTCAGATAGCCAATCAGTTCTGAGAGGTAATCCTCGCCGATGTTGTTACCAGCGAAGAGGATGCGTGGAGCATCTGATGGCTGCAACCAGCCGAAACTGTTGGACAGAGCGTCAATCACCATGCGGGCACCGAGGTAGGAGCCGCCGATACCTGCCACCACCACAGCCTCGCAGTTCTCTTTCAGCACCTTAGCCGTCTCGTTGATTTCGGCAATGAATGCTGGAGTGATGGAACTTGGGAGGTGCAGCCAACCCAAAAAGTCATTACCTGGACATGTGCCCTGCTCAAGAGCCTCCTGAGCAGCCTTCACTTGAGGTTCGAGTGCCTCGATGGCACCTGCTGCCACAAACTGAGCAGCCTTTGAAATGTTAATCTTCATAATCGTATAAATTTACTAAATGAACTACGTTTCTTTTTTTTGCGGCAAGCCGCAACCCTCATCACCTAAATGAATCACTCAATATCTTAATCTCCACACTCGGAGAGATTTTCTCGTAGAGGATGTTGTACACCGCATCCAGAATCGGCATGTTCACATGATACCGCTTGTTGAGAATCTTCATACAGTTGGTGCCATAGTAGCCCTCCGCTATCATCTCCATCTCCAGTTGTGCCGTCTTCACCGAGTACCCCTGCCCTATCATCGTACCAAACACACGGTTGCGGGAGAAGTTGGAGTACATCGTTACCAACAGGTCGCCCAGATAAGCCGAATCGCTCACGTGGCGTTCCTCTGGCTGCACCGCCGTGAGGAAACGCTTCATCTCCTGCAAAGCATTTGCCACCAGCACCGCCTGGAAGTTGTCGCCCAGTTTCAAACCATGGCACACACCTGCCGCAATGGCATATACGTTCTTCAGCACCGACGAATACTCGATGCCCTCGATGTCGCACGACACACTGGTCTTCACATACTTGTTGGCAAACAAATCTGCCACCACCTGGGCATTCTCTTGGTCACGACATCCCACGGTCAAGTAGCACAAACGGTCGAGTGCCACCTCCTCCGCATGGCTGGGACCTCCGATGCACGCCACCTGCTCCTCCGGCACATTGTACTGACGCTGGAAGTAGCGGCTCACCGTCACACTCTCCTCTGGCACAATGCCCTTGATGGCAGTCACCACCATCTTCTCCCTCATGTTCGCCTTCAGTTTCTTCAGGTGGCTTTTGATGTAGGGCGACGGAATGACAAAGATGAGCGTATCGTTGTTCTTCACCACCTCGTTGATGTCACTTGAGAAGTTGATTCTATCGACATCGAAGTGAACGCCCGTCAGATAGGCAGGATTGTGGTGCAGACGCTTGAAGTCCTCGATGCGGTCGTCGCGACGACCGCATCGAGGACTTCAAGCG
>CALAVF010000025.1 GCA_937892315.1 uncultured Prevotellaceae bacterium
GTGCCAGTTCTCCAGCATGTTCCGCACGTTGATGTTGCACCAGATGTCGTACAGGTCTTTTGCCAACTGGTGGTCATTCTCCCCCACCTCAAACTCGTCGGGCATGGCTGGCACCTCGGTGGTTTCCAACACCTCCATGATGAGCACCGAGTGATGAGCCGCCAGCGAACGACCACCCTCCGTGATGAGGTTGGGCTGAGGCACTTCGTTGCTGTTCGCCGCCTCCACAAAGGTATAGACACAGTTATTCACGTACTCTTGAATGGAGTAGTTCACCGAACTTTCGCTGTTGCTGGAGCGGCTGCCGTCATAATCGACACCCAATCCGCCGCCGCAATCGACAAACTCCACGCCATACCCCATCTGCCTCAACTGCACGTAGAACATGCTGGCTTCACGCAGGGCATTCTGAATGCGGCGAATCTTCGTGATTTGGCTGCCGATGTGGAAGTGAATCAACTTCAGGCAGTCCTTCATGTCGTTCTCCTCGATGTACTGAAGAGCCGCTAAGAGTTCTCCCGATGTCAAGCCAAACTTGCTCGCATCGCCACCGCTCTCTTCCCATTTGCCTGAGCCTGATGCCGCCAACTTGATGCGAATGCCCATGTTGGGACGCACACCCAGTTTCTTCGCCGTGCGGGTGATGATTTCCAGTTCGTTGAACTTCTCCACCACGATGAAGATGCGTTTGCCCATCTTCTGGGCAAGGAGTGCCAACTCGATATAGTCCTGGTCTTTATAGCCGTTGCAGATGACCAGCGAGTCGCTGTCCATGTTCACCGCCAGCACCGCATGAAGTTCGGGCTTCGACCCAGCCTCCAGTCCGAGGTTGAACTTCTTGCCATGCTTGATGACCTCCTCCACCACAGGGCTAATCTGATTCACCTTGATGGGGTAGATGATGAAGTTTTCGGCCGTGTAGCCATACTCTTTCGCCGCCTTGTCAAAGCAGATGGCTGTCTTCTCGATGCGGTTGTCGATGATGTCGGGAAACCTCACCAGCACCGGTGCCGACACATCCCTCAGGGCGAGGTCGTCCATCACCTCCTTCAAGTCCACCTCCACACTGTCCTTCTTCGGTGTCACTGCCACATTTCCCTTCTCGTTGATGTGGAAATAGTTCACGCCCCAACCATTGATGCCATACAACTCGTTGGAGTCTTCAATACGCCATTTTCTCATAATTCTTTCAAAGGTAAAAGTGAAGAGTGAAAAGTGAAAAATTTGCTACCGCAGCAGTTGGCTACCAACTTCCGTTTCCGTGCAAGTGCGGTAGCAAATTTTTCATTTTTCATTTTTCACTTTTCCTTTTATTTGTTCAACATAATTCTTGATTTGTTCCTTTGTGTGTATCACCTCGATGTCCACCGTGTGCTTCGCCCTCCGATAGAACGGCAAACGCTTCTGTAGCGACTCCTCGATGTAGGCGACCAGTTCTTCCTCCGTCTTCCCCTGGATGAGCGGACGCACCGTCTTGCCCATCTTCAAGTGCTCCTTCAGCACCTCGGGTGACGCATTGAGAAATATCGTCTCGCCACGGGAGTTCATGTATTCCATGTTGTCGAAGAAACAGGGCGTGCCGCCTCCACACGAGATGATGACATCCTCAAACTCAGCCACCTCATGCAGCATGTTATGCTCTATCTGGCGGAAGCCTTCC
>CALAVF010000026.1 GCA_937892315.1 uncultured Prevotellaceae bacterium
AATGTGTATTCCCGAATGCCGTGTCTGCTTGAAAGTCGCAGCCGCGTCTGCCTGTGAGCCGTAACCGCAGATGCTCATGAGCCTTAGCGGCGTAGGCCCGTGAGCCTTGCTCGCTACTGCTCTGAGGGGCATACAATGACTGCTCGACCCGCAGAGGCGAATCGGAAATTGTTTGCAAATATAATATAAGTTAACAAAAGGAGCGTCCTAAACCATGATTTAAATCATTGTTCTTAACAAAAATTAACTGCTAAAAAAGTTAAAATCTCTTTAAGAGTTGAGTTTTGAAAATTCTAAACAAACAAAAAGGAGCATCGTGGCTGAAAGCCAAAATGCCCCTTTTAAGATATGGTTTGTTCAGATTATCTGACAAGCACCTTGGTGGTTTTTCCTTGGTGTTTTACTACGTAAATACCAGGAGTGAGGGTGTTGGTTGATGGAACTTTTACACCGCTGATGTTGTAGAGGTCAAATGCTGAAGTGCCGTCGATGTAGATGCGGCCATTCACAACTTGTGGCGTATGCTGGTTTCCAGACTTCTCCATAGTCATCGAGCGGATGCCTGTATCGATAGAACCGCCCTTGATTGCCGTTGTGATGGCAACCCATCCGAGATTGTCACGATAAGCACTGTCCTTGTCAGATGTGGAGGATTGGCGAATCGTTGTTCCGTCCACAGTGATGTCATGGTCAAGTTGGCGTTTCACTCTTGTGCCCGTGGTCCATGTCGTGCCCTCGTCATCCTTCTCTGTCACGTCTGTGCGGCGAAGCATACAGAGGGCTGGGTAATTGTTGGTTTGCAGGGCAGTCAATAGGGTGGGTTGGTAGAGATACAGTTGCTCATTCTTGATGGAATCACCTGTTTCGTCATACGATTGCAGGTAGAATAAGTTTTCGCGTTGGGTAGAACCATACAATTGGCTGTCCACGCCTTGTCCTGCCGCAATGAAAATGCTGTTTTCTGCATCCACTGTGCCGACACCAGGGGTGATGGCAAAATAGCATACTTTCTTTTGCAAGGAGATCTTGCGTCCAGAAGCATCCTCGGAATAGATGATGAACTTGAAGCCCGTGTTGGTGACATCGAAGATGCGTGTGCCAATGGTTGTCTTAGGGTCTGCACTGATGTAGCCCGGATTGCGAATTTCGGTCAAGACGATAGGGGTGACGCCTGCAGGGAAAGGCTGATTGAAAGTCACTTCCGTCACGTCTGTCCAAGTATTGTCGGATGCTTTGTTTGCGTCAATCACTCCTGCCTCACAAGCGAGGTCGCCATACTGGTAGTTGCCGGCTTTCAGTGCCAAAAATGGGACTTCCTCATTGTTCTTCATTTCCGCAGACTTAGTGGTTTGCCAGGGGTAAAGTTGATAAGTGAAATATCCCTTGTTGTTGGTCTTGGCAGTGATGTTGCCAGCATAGAGTTGTGTGTTCTTGTTGGTCAGGGTACCGATGAATACGCAAGGGTTCTCGGAGAAAGACTCAGAGTAATAGATGGTATTCTCGTCGAGGTTGTCGAGTGAGAGACGTCCGTATTGGAACTCGCTGGTGCCCTGTGCAGGAGCCACATTCACAGTGGCATCCTCTGTAGTTATCGCTTTGTCTTTGTAAGAGACCGCTCTGATGCGGTAAGTGTACACGCCCGGGTCTGCCACGGTGTCAGTGTAGGCATAAGTGACACCGCCAGCCGAGTTTTTGTCCTTAGGAGTGATGGTGGCAAGGTTGGTGTACGCTGTTGCTCCAGGAAGTTTGCACTGCACGGTGATGGTTTCCATCAGGTCGCCGTTTGGGTCTGTCCACGAAAGGGCAACCGTGCCTTTGGTGCGAGTGTATGTGTAGGCAAAATCTGTCATGCCCTCCAAACGAGGCTCTTTGGGAATAAATTCGTTGGATGCCTTGTAGCCGAGACCGACATCCATCGTGGAATAATACTTGCCGAGGTCCGTCAACGCACCATTTTCATAGATGTGTGCTTTGCTTTCGCTGTTCCAATAGGCATAACGCTCCACACAATCCATCGAGTTGAGATTTTCGAGAATCTGTTTGGTAGTGTTGAGAATCTGTGTGTTGTTCACGCCATTGCCAAAGGCACCGCTGCCACCGCTCCACGATGCACCCCAAATCCATTCAGAAATCCAGATGGGGCGATGCATGTTGGGATACCAGTAGTTCTTCAGGTTCACAAAGTTACCCTCTGTCCAGTAGCAGTGGGCATCCACAATGTCGCATCGCCAGCCGCGAGCGTCGATGGAATCGAGGAACGTCTTGATGAAGCCTGTACCGTTCCAGTAGTCGCTGCCATCCCATGAAGAGGGAGAACAAAGACGCATACCGGTACGCATGATGTTCTGCCAGTTGTCGAGAATGGTGGACAGTTCTTGTGGATGGTCGTCAGATTGGTTGCGTGGCTCGTTGTTGTTCTTCATGTGGCATGATGCCGTCACACCGCCACAAGTGGCAGGTGATGGCCAGTCCTCATAGATGTGGTTAGGCACCCACTCAGTGTCGGGCATGTTGTTGGCATTGCCCTGTGCCCAGTCGTAGCACCAGGAGGTGTTGAGTGCTTGGTTGGCGGTGTAATCCCCGTTGCTTGCCAGACCTGCCTTGTGGGCATTGTGCCATTTGAAAAGGCGGTAGGAAGAGATGCGGTGGTCCAGAATGTTGGGGAGTGTGGCAAACTCCAGGTCTTCCTGGTCGGCAATGAAACAACGGCTGTAGCCCCAGCCGCCCGTGCCGATGGCAAATGTGACCATGTAGCCACGCTTCAGTTTGAAGGAACGAATCTGATTGTTGAGGGTGGCATCACTCAATGACTTCATGAAGCCGCCGCTGCTGCCCTCGCTGTAATTGCTGCACGCCTCGCCACCATAGTTTTGTTCCGTGTAGCACGTGAGTGGCTGAAAATCTTTGCCGTAAGGGAAGATGATGGCACCACGGCCGTACATCTTCACTTGGCAGTTTTCGCCGTCAACAGCCTGCTCGCCGTTGATGTAGATGTTTGCCATCCAGTTGCTCAGCACCTTACTCGGTTTGATTTTCGAGATGATGAGCACTGCATGTTCTGTGTTGACAATGTTCACGCTGCCTGTCGTGGCAAACGGTGTGTCTCCTGTGACGATGTAGTCCACGTCTGTGGTCAGTTCTACTGCATCCGTCACCTGTTCAATGGTCGTTTTCTCGTTGGCAGCATGAATAGACATTGCCAAAGAGAACAGAAGGGAGAAGGTTAATGTTCTAAGTTTCATATCGATAGGGCTTGGTTAATCTCTTATTTTGCTGTGTAAAAGTCTGTGATTCTGATGATGGCACGGGTGCAGACAGGGCAGAAGTCCTCCACCTCGTTGATTTTCATGCGGCATTCCTGTGCAGGGCGGTAACAGCCTTTGCTCTGATAGCCAGCACCTTCAAACACACCCACCACCTGTGTCGCTTTGTTCAGGGCTTCCATTGCCTTGGCATCGTCCTTGCTGATGGCTCTGAAGTTTGGCACTTTGGGGTCGAGTGGGGTAGGGATGGGTTGTTTCTTCGGCATGAGGTCTGCCCATTTGGCATTGAAATCTTTCAGGGTGGTGATGTTCGGTTCCCATGGCTCCGTGTCGGCAGGATACCACTCGCTGTCCATGTCGTCGTATGCATATTCGTCAGCCAAACCGGCATAACTGTGTCCGAACTCATGCACAAAGACTTCCTTGAACGTGGGGTGGTCGCTGGTGGAGAACGTCACCTGGTTGTAGATGCCGCCACCGCCGTAGGTGTCGCTGTTCACCAGCACCATGATATGGTCAAAAGGAAC
>CALAVF010000027.1 GCA_937892315.1 uncultured Prevotellaceae bacterium
GAGCCGATGCCAGACGACCTGAAAGAGCGTATGCTGAAGAGCATCAACTTCCAGACGGCGTATGCATTAGGCGAGAACTTGGCAGCCACCTGCCTGGATATGGCATGGCATATGCTTCCGTCGGATGAGATACCAACGGCAGAAGAGGCTGAGGCGTTTGAGTCCAAAGCATTGGAAGAGGTAGGACTGCTCAATCCTCAGATTCCTCCACGCTATCGCACCAGCTATTTCAACCATGTGTGGGGTGGGGGATATGCGGCAGGCTACTACAGCTATCTGTGGACCGAAGTGCTGGCGGTCAACATTGCCGATGTGTTTAAGCAGCGTGGTGCGCTTGATCCTGCTACAGGTGCTGACTTCTGCGATAAGGTGCTGAGCCGTGGCAACACTGGTGACCTCATGCAGATGTTCACCGATTTCACGGGAATGACGGAGCCTGATGCCTCCAGCCTGCTCAAAGCCCGTGGATTGTGACGGTTGACAGTTGATTGGTTAGTAGTTTAGGGGTAGTTGGAAAATGGGAAAATGTGCTTAAAGCGGTGTAAAAAAAACGTTTGTGATTTTGCTGAGATATACATAAAATAATTCAAAAATTAATAAATATGAGAATGATGAGATGGATTGTCCTGTCCCTGGTTCTCTGCCTGACAGCCAGTGCGGAGGCGAAAAAGAAAGTGCCTGTGACCGAAACATGGCCCAATGGTGAGAAAATGGACACGTGGTTTGCCGACACAACCAAAGTGGATGTGAACACACTTGGCAAACAGTATGTTTTGACCGATTACGGTGTGCGACAGGGTACAACCGACATCCAGACAGAGCAGATACAGGCGGTGATTGACCGTGCTGCGGAGAATGGAGGTGGTGTCATCGTAGTGCCGAAAGGGACATTCTTCAGTGGTAACCTCTTCTTCAAGCAAGGTACACATCTTTATCTGAAAGAGGGAGCCGTACTGAAAGGCTCAGAGCGAATCCGTGACTTCGAAATCAGGGAGACCCGTATTGAGGGCCAGACCTGTAAGTATTTCACCGCACTGATCAATGCTGACGGTGTTGACGGATTCACCATCGCCGGTAAGGGTACCATCGACGGCAACGGGACCGCCTACTGGGAAGAGTTCTGGATCCGCCGCCAGTGGAACCGTGAGTGTACGAACAAGGATGCGCAGCGTCCGCGTCTGACTTATATCTCCAATTCCAAGAACGTGACCATCCAGGACGTGCGGCTTATCAACTCTCCGTTCTGGACCAACCACATCTACCGTTGCGACCATGTGCGTTATCTCGACCTGTATATCTATTCATCGACTGTGGATATCAAAGGTCCTTCGACTGATGCTATCGACATCGATGTGTGCCATGATGTGATGGTACGAGGCTGCTATATGAATGTGAACGACGACGCTGTGGTGCTCAAAGGTGGAAAAGGTACGTTTGCCGATCAGGCTCCTGAGAACGGTCCATGCTACAATATCCTTGTGGAAAACTGTCATTTCGGTACCACTCACGGGTGTATGACATTAGGCTCTGAGTCTCTTCACGACTGGAATGTCATCATGCGCAACTGCCATTCCGACAACACGAATAACGTGTTATGGCTGAAGATGCGTCCTGACACGCCGCAGCATTATGAGTTTGTTCGTGTGGAGAACTTCACAGGCAACTGCCGCAATTTCCTTTTGGTGCGTCCATGGACCCAGTTCTATGAGAAACAGGAGCGTGCCGATATGCCGCTCTCACAGTGCAACGACATTCTCTTCCGCAATATCCGTATGAAGTGCGGCAACTTCTTCAATGTGGAGGGCTCTGACAAATATGCGCTGAAAAACTTCACCTTAGAGGACATAGACTGTGAGGACGGAGCCAAAACAAAAGCGTTCTCCAAGCGCCCTGTTCAAGGGCTGACCATGAAGAACGTTATGATAAACGGTGAGAAGATTGAAAGGTGAGAGGTGAGGGGTGAGGGGTGAGAGGTGAGGGGTGAGGGGTGAGAGGTGGAAACACATATCCGACGAACAAGTATAAGGGATATGCCTTATGGGCATGTCCCTTATACTATTCTTGCGGTTTATTGGCACGGAACATTGCTATTTCCTCGTCGAAAAGGGTGATAACATCTTGCAGTTGTGGGTGTGTCCGTGGTACAATAACCGCCACATACTCAGTGGTTGGATTACCATCGGGTCCTACACCAGGCACATCCACCGCTTTAATAACATATTTCAGTTGTTGTTCGTAACCATTGAACCAGCGTAAGAACAAACGTGCCCGTTGTGCCTGCTGGTTATTATCTGTGCTACACATGTAGAGAAGAATGTCTGGATTCATGCGGAAGAATTCCTCCACGATACAAATGAGAGTCTTAGGAATCCGCCTGTCATTGGGAGAAGACTTATGGCTTTCATTGGTCAAATTCAGCCAATAGGCTTTATAGAAAGGATTGTCTTCAAAATCGAAATCCACGGCATAACGAATTCCCGTTTCTGTCTCAAAGTGTAGGACAAAACCTTCCGCCCACACCTTGTAAGGCGAGTTGACATTAATACGATTAGTGTCAAGAGTGTTCATCGTCTATTCCTCATCAATATCATCAATATCATAATAGTGTTTAGCAGCGGCGGCATCACGCATCCGATCCTCCTCTGCCCATTGAGTCTGCATCTTCTTGACCCATTCCTCTTTACGTCGCTTAGCGGCATGAATCATCTCAACAAATTTCTCATGTCGAGACCACTGCTCCGACGAAAATGTCATTGATTGTGTTTCCATATGTCCCTATGTTTGAATACCGGCAGCAAAGATACATAATTTTTACTATTTCCATTCTCTTTCTGTCAATTTTCTTCGTTTCCCCCTTGATTGAATTGTTCCTTTGCGGTTTTTTGTTTACCTTTGCCCACACGAAAAGAATAATATGCTACAACAAGATTATATCATGCGGTTGATCCGCGAATTCATGGCTGCCTTGCAGCGGTTCCTCATGAAGAAGGAGGGCGAAGACCGGCAGGAAGCCCTCAGAGACCTGTACCGCCAATACTTGGGTGAGTATGAACTGTATCATATCACCTCCATGGAAGAGGTGATGGATTCTTTCGAACACTTCCCTGCCGAACAGCGCATCCACCGCATGGAGATGCTCGCCGAACTGTATTATGTAGAGGCTGACATGAAGTCGGAACCCACCCGCAGCGAACTGCTGCGGCGCGCCCTGATGCTCTTCCGGTTCATCGACCGCCATGGCAAGACATTTTCTTTCGATAGAATGGCAAAGATGGACAAAATCCATGCTGCACTGAAGTAGGAAGAACCGCAACAGCCAAACCCGTCGGACAACCAATTCACACTCATATCGTCAACATAAAGAATATGCAACTCACGAAGAAAACGTGGGGCAGCATCGAGGGCGTCGACTATAGCG
>CALAVF010000028.1 GCA_937892315.1 uncultured Prevotellaceae bacterium
AGTAGACGAACTCATCTCAACATATCCTATCCTAAAAAAGTGCATTAAGAAGTTTGTTGGTTCATATGAATTTATTAATTGTCGTGATAGGTGGTGCTTATATATAGAAGATGATGTTCTATACAAGGTGAAAGATATTCCGCCAATCGTATTAAGATTGAATAAAATCAGAGAGATTCGAAGTGAGAGTACAGAAAAGAGCACTAGAAAAATGGCAGAATTCCCTCACAAATTCTATTTCACGTCATACAAGCATTCTGATGTCATCATTATTCCTGCGACCTCTTCTGAAAATAGGGAATATATACCGATTGGATTTTTGGATGAAAATACGGTAGTTTCCAATTCGGCATATGCAATATATGATGCAGCCTTTTGGACTTTTGGTGTGTTAACAGCAAAAATGCACATGGTGTGGGTGAGAACTGTTGGGGGAAAACTAAAAACAGATTATCGATATTCTTCCCAATTAATCTACAACACCTTCCCTTTTCCCACCATCTCCCCACAAAAGAAAGCCGAGATAGAGGAAGCGGCAGAGAATGTGTTGGTGACACGTGAGTTCTATCCCGACAAAACCTTAGCCGACCTCTACGACCCTGACAAGATGCCCCAAGACCTGCGAGATGCCCACGCCCAACTGGATGAAATCGTGGAAAGTTGCTATCCCGGCTACCCCTTCGCCAACGACGAAGCAAGGCTGGAATGCCTCTTCAAGTTATATGAGAAAATGACGAAGAAAAATTAGAAACTATTTGGAATAATGGAATCGCATCGAAAAAACAAAAATGTAGATACAGCCGTTACTGATGGAATACACCAAACGGTGTTCATCTGTGATGCGGCGACTCCACTTACCACGCTCCCCCTTCAGCGGCTCTGGCTTGCCAATGCCAGAAAATGGATGACGCTCAATGTCTTTCAACAGATCGGTAATGCGTTTCAAAATACGCTTGTTACCAGTTCTTTTCCAATAATCCCGGTCCTCCTTAGCCTGTTTGAGCAGAACTACTTCCATAGGTCATCAATGGCTATCGATGTGAAATTTCCTTCTGCGATTTCTTTTTCTCCTTGGCGCAAAATCTCCACCATGGCGGGCGAGGACATGATATATTCCGTCTCATCCATTGCCTGTTTCTTTGCAGTCAATTTCTTCAGATACTTCACGGCTTTCTGCATAAGACTTTCATCTTCTGCAATAATGCTCAATTCGCGAAACAACTCCGCATTTAACTGTAATGCTGTCATAAATCCTCCTGTTCTTGATTTCGACGGCAAAGTTACAACTTAAAAATGAAACAACAAACAAAAAGCCACAAAAATATGACAGAACAAGCAAGCAACAACATCGTGGATATCCGCTACGAACAGACGGGAGCGGCGACTGCCATCAATGAACTGGGTATGCGTGAGATGCAAGCCAAGGCATACGAGGCAAGGGAGAGACGGTTCCTGCTGATTAAAGCACCACCTGCATCGGGAAAAAGTCGTGCGTTGATGTTCATCGCCCTTGACAAGTTGGCACACCAAGGCATGAAGAAGGTGGTGGTGGCTGTGCCGGAGAAGAGCATTGGCCGCTCGTTCAAGAACACCAACCTGATGGAACATGGCTTCTTTGCCGATTGGCGAGTGACTCCCTACTATGACCTTTGCGATGTGAAAAACGAGAAGGACAAGAAGGGACGCTTTGTGGAGTTCTTTCGGCAAAGCGACTCGAAAGTGCTGGTGTGTGCCCATGCCACCCTACGCAACGGCATGAAGGAACTGGAAGATGATTGTTTCAACGATGTGCTGTTGGCGGTTGATGAATTTCACCACACGAGTGCCGATGCATCGTCGAACTTAGGCGATGTTGTGCGTCGCGTAATGAACAATTCCACAGGGCATATCGTCGCCATGACGGGCTCTTACTTCCGAGGCGACGGCATCCCCGTGCTTCGCCAAGAAGATGAAGCACGTTTCTACCCCGTCACCTACAACTACTACCAGCAACTGAATGGCTACAAGTATCTGAAGAACTTGGTGTTGGGCTATCACTTCTACCGAGGCAACTACCTCGACCACATTGATGAGGTGCTGGATACGAGGAAGAAGACCATCATCCATATCCCGAGTGTGAATGCACGTGCCTCGACGGGAAAGGGGAAATATGCCGAGACGGAGGACATCATGCGAGCCATCGGGCAGGTCGAATATAAAGACTACAACACAGGCATCTATCATGTGCGGACGAAGGACGGGCGACTGCTGAAAGTGGCTGACCTGGTGGAAGATGACCCACGGGAGAGGAATATGGTGCAGGGGTATCTGCAACGGATGAAACGGGCGGAGGACATGGACATCATCATCGCCCTGGGCACAGCGAAGGAGGGCTTCGACTGGCAATGGTGCGAGATGTGTCTGACGGTGGGTGTGAGAGGTTCGCTGACGGAGGTGATTCAGATTATTGGACGTTGCACCCGCGACTGCGAGGGCAAAGAGACGGCAAGGTTTGTGAACATGATAGCCATGCCCGAAGCGGCACAGGCAGACGTGAAGGTGGCGGTAAACGATTTTCTGAAAGCCATCACCGCCTCGCTGCTGATGGAGCAAGTGATGGCTCCGAGTTGGAAGTTCAAGACAGAAAGGGACGACAGCGAGCCATCGCCACGCACATTGATTGTGGAAGGGTTGAAGCCGCTGTCGAGCGAGAAGACCCGACTCATTGTGCAAGAGCAACTGGACGACTTGAAGGCTTCCATCTTGCAGGACGAGACGGTGGTGAAAGCCATCAGCGGTTCGACCACGGCAGAAACCATTACACAGCATTTGATTCCGAAGGTGATCAGGGAGCGTTATCCTGACTTGACAGATGATGAGGTGGAAGAAGTTCGCCAAAGGGTGCTGCTGGATACGATGGTGAAGGGTAACGACATCGTGGATGAGCATGGCAACCCCATCGTTGTGACAGACAATGAACCTGAAAGTGAGGGCAACCGACTAATTAAGATAGCGAACCGATTCATCAACATCGACAAGTTGAGCATCAATCTGATTGACAGCATCAACCCGTTCCAAAGGGCATACGAGGTGATGTCGAAATCGGTAGATGCACCTACGTTGAAGATTATTCAAGACACGATTGCTGAACAAAAGTTCAACCTGACGTTGGAACAGGCAATCAGCATATTCAAAGGACCACTGAAGGCATACGTGGCAGAGCATGGAGGACGGGTGCCCAGCATCGAAGACCCGAATCCGAAGGTGAGAGAAATGGCTGCCGCCTTGCAGATGATGAAGAACTTGAAGGCAAGGAAATTGGCTGGCTTGGAATATGAAGGAGATAAAGTTTAGAATTGAAGATTGAAAGTTGAGAGGCAAAGATATGGAATGGCCAAAAGTGTTATTGGAATTGTTTGACGACCCGTTGCTGGAAGGGGTTCGTCCGAAAGTGGCTGCACCAACAGCCGACGACCGCATGGCAACAAAACTGGCGGAAATGAAAAATTGGATGAGTGAACATGGCAGGGAGCCACAGAGGGATGGCAATCTGAAAGAAAAGATGATGTGGGCAGCCATGATGGGGTTGAGAAAGAAAAATCTACTGTAAGGAATGGATATAGAGAAAGAATTGGAAGGCATCTTTGATGACCCTTTGTTGGAATTGTCGCCGAAGGAGATGGAACTGTTTGACATTCCTTCCGACATGAAACGGGTGATGGAGGCGAGGAACAAGGCAGAGTATGTGGCACAACGAAAACTGTGTGACAACTTCGATGCGTACCGTCCGTTGTTCTTGCAGGTGCATCGTGACTTGAAAAAAGGACTACGCAGTTTGGTGAGAATATCAAAAACCAATAATCTGCAAGAAGGACATTTCTATGTCATAGACGGACAGATGTTGCTGTTGGAATGCATCGGAGAGACAAGGAGGAGCAGCAACTTCCTTCCAGATGCACGTACACGATGCATCTATGAAAACGGGACAGAGTCGGACATCTTGCTCCAGACGCTTCGAAAGAGCGTCGTAGGTAATGGCTATGCCGTGACAGAGTTGCAGGAAGAGATGGAAAGCCGATTTTTCAAGCAGGAAGATGTGACAGACGAAGACAAGGAGACAGGATATATCTACGTGCTGCAATCACTTTCGCAAGACCCAAACATCCGTGGGGAGAAAGATTTGTACAAGATTGGCTTCACCACCAATACCGTAGAGGAACGCATTGCAAACGCTGCTCACGAACCCACGTATCTGATGGCTCCTGTCAAAGTGGCGGCAACCTATAAAGTGGTGAACCTGCATTCGCAAAAGTTTGAGGATTTGGTACACAAGGTGCTGAAGGGGGGACAGTTTCATGTGACGGTCGTTGACGACAATGGCATACCGCACGAACCGAAGGAATGGTTTGTCGTGCCCTTGTCTGTGGTGGACGCCATCATCAGGAAAATGGTAGATGGAAGCATTGTTCATTATATGTATAATGCACAATTGAAGTGTTTGGAAAAGGTGTATTGAAAAAATGTCTTATCACTTTATCATAGCAAAAGCCTCGGCACATCCGATTGTGCCGAGGCTTTTGCTGTATAGAGAGGTTTTCATTTGTCTTTGATATAGTTGGGACTCTTAGAAACGACCGCCGCCGTTACCTCCACCTCCGAAGCCACCATTGCCGCCTCGTCCACCTCCTTCGCCACCGCCGTTGCCGCCGTTACCTCGGCCACCACCTTCGCCGCCGAAGTCGGAACGCTCGTAGCCACCGTTCATGTTGCGTGCATTGCGGAGGTTCTGGCGTGCTTCACGATTGCCAAACATATTGAGTCGATAGATGAAGTGTGCCATGACGTAACTGTTGATGCTGTTCGTCTCGGTGTCTCGGCGTGAGTAGGCTGTGATGGCTCGGCTGATGTTGCTGCGGTTGTGCAGGATGTCGAATGCCTGGAGCGAGAGGGTTGCCTGTCGGTTCTTGAGGAATCGGTAACTGATTTGGGCGTTCCAGATGAGTTCGTTGGTGTTCATCGATGCGGATGAGTAACCGCGGCGTGAACTCATGCCGATGTCGGTGGAGAAGCCGAAGCCGTTGTCGAAGTTGCCGCTGGAGGAGAGCCCGTAGTGGAAGTTGAAGGTGTTCTGGTTGCTGGCTTCCACGATGTCGCTGGTTGACTTCGACCAGGTGAGGCTTCCGTTGGCTCGGATGTCGAAGTAGTTGAGGCGGAGCGTGAGGCTCAGATTCTCGCCCAACGAGGTTTGCTTGACGAGGTTCTTGAACGTCTCATGATTCTGGTAGATGTAACCCACGTTGTGACGCAGCGAGGCGGAGGTGTTGGTGTTGAGCATGAGTTTGTCCCATCCCAGCGGCGTGTTGAAGCCGATGTTGCCGCTGATGTTCCAGTTGCCGTTGATGTTTTCCGGACGCGTGGTTTGTCCACCTGTTTCCTCATTGTACTCGGTGCGGTTGCTGATGCTGTTGAGGGTGTTGCTGAACGAGAAGCGGCCGAAGAGTGTTTGTGATGTGGCTGTGAAGTAGTTGTTGTAGTCGGCGTTGATGTTGTTCGTGAACGAGGGCTTCAAGTTCGGGTTACCTTCGCGGATGTTCAGCGGGTTGCTGTTGTCGGTCAGGTTGAAGAGGTCGGTCATGTCGGGTTGTGACGTGTTGCCTCTGTAGGTGAGTCGCAGGGTGTGCTGCTTGGTGAATCGGAAGCGGGCATTGAGGGTGGGGGAGATGCGGGCAAAATTGCGTGAGGCAATGGTGTCGAGACCTTGATACTGATACACCATCTTCTGATTCTGCTGCTCGATGCGGACACCTGCCGAGATGTTGAGCAGGGAGGTGATGTAACGCAGAGAGAAGTCGATGTTGTGGGTCTTGTTGATGTTGTCGGTGTAGCGAGAGAGGGAGTCGCTGAGGAACTCGAAATAGTTAGGTGCCAACATGCCGTACTGCCCATAGTTGTCCCACAGAATCTGCCCGATGGAGTCCACCTTGGCGAAGTCGTAGGTCTGTCCGTCAGAGTGACGCTTCGAGTAGTTGTAACTGTAGTTCACCTGTGCGAAGAGGTTGCGAAGGATTGGCTCGGAGTAGGTGAATCCGAGGCTGTAGTTGCGATTGTCAGATGGGTTGTTGCGGAAGCGGTAGGTGAGGTCGGTCGAGTCGTTGCGTTGATGGTAGATGACATTGGAGTGGCTGTAGTTTTTGTTCTTGTTGCCGCTCGTTGCGCCACTGAGTCGGAGGCTGATGTTGCGTCCACTTCTTTTGCCTTCCTCCACACTCTTTCCGAACCATGGATTGCCGCCCAACTGACGATTGAGGGTCAAGTTCCCATTCAGATTATAACTTGAACCGTCGCTCCAGTTGCTGGATGCGTTCTCGTTGATTTTGATGTCGTTACTGATTGCGTCAATCTGCGTCAAAGGATTGCTGATGCCATTCTGGTAAGGGTCGTCGTTGAAGGTGGCAGACGTGTTGCTCGATTCGCTGTCTGTGTCGCCAAACGAGAAGTTCGGGCGGAAAAGCAGGGTGGTGAGCGAGTCGATTTTCCACTCCACCTTGAAGTCGCCGTTCACGCTGTTGTTTCTGTTGAGGCTGTTGGAAAGGCTGTTGCTGAAGGACGAGTTGGTTGACACGAAGTTCTGTGTGCTATTGTAAGTACGCACATCGCTCTTGCGGTAGTTGTAGCGAATGTTGCCGCCCAGTTCGAAGTTGTCCAAATCCACCACCAGTCGTCCGCCGGCTTGTCCCACGGTCGTGTTGCCGTTGTTGCCGCCACGGCCGCCACCACCCGTCTGGCTGTTGGTGTTGTTGAGCGAACCAATCACGTTGGCTTGAATCTTGTCGGCAAAGCGGTTCACCATCACACGTTCAGCATAGCGGTCTTCCGAGCCATAGCCCAAATCGACATTGCCGAACCAGCCTTGCTTCATGCCTTTCTTGATGCTGAGGTCAATCACCGTTTCTTCCTCGCCATCGTCGATGCCCGTGATGCGGCTGAGGTCAGATTGCTTCTCGTAGGTCTTGATTTTATCGACAATCTCGGT
>CALAVF010000029.1 GCA_937892315.1 uncultured Prevotellaceae bacterium
CTGAAGAGTGTGGAGACGGACGACACGGCAGGTTCGGCAAAGAACATCAGCGAGAAGGGGCTGAAAGGCCATGCCGCCATCTGCTCGAAGTTTGCCGCTCCGCTGTATGGCATGAAGATTCTGGAGGAGGGCATCGAGACGAACAAGCACAACTTCACGAGGTTCCTGGTGTTGGCAGACCCTTGGCAGGCAGAGGAACTGAGTGTGCCAAGCAAGTCGAACAAGGCAAGCATCGTGTTCAGTTTGCCTCACAGTGAAGGTTCGCTCTCTCAGGTGCTGAGCATCTTCTCATTCTACAAAATCAACCTGACGAAGATTCAGTCGCTGCCGATTATCGGACGGGAGTGGGAGTATATGTTCTACATCGACGTGATGTATGAGGACTATACACGTTACCGCCAAAGCATCGATGCGGTGAGACCGCTGACCAAGCAACTGAAAATATTAGGAGAATATCAAGAAGGAAAAAGCACGATAGAACAATGATACAGCCAGCAGACAGACTCTCTCTTGTGAGCGAGTATTACTTTTCGAGAAAATTGAAGGAAGTGGCAAAGTTGAACGCGGAGGGCAAGGACATCATCTCGCTTGCCATCGGTTCGCCCGACATGCCGCCCAGTGCAGAAACCATCGACGTGCTCTGCGAGAACGCCAAACGTGCCGATGCCCACGGGTATCAGCCCACGGTGGGCATTCCCGAACTGAGAAAGGCGATGGCAGGATTCTACCAGCGTTGGTACGGCGTAGAACTCGACCCTGCCACGGAGATTCAGCCACTCATCGGCAGCAAGGAGGGCATCTTGCATGTGACCTTGGCATTGTGCAACCCTGGCGACAAGGTGCTGGTGCCCAATCCCGGCTATCCCACCTACACGTCGCTGAGCAAGATTCTGGGTCAGGAGATTGTGAACTACGACCTCTTGGAAAGCAACGGCTGGCAACCCGACTTCGAGCAGTTGGAAGAAATTGTAAATCGTCAATCGCCAAATGGTAAATTTCGTTTGATGTGGACGAACTATCCCAACATGCCGACCGGTGGACGTGCCACCCGTGAGTTGTACGAGAAGATTGTGGCATTTGCCCAGAAGCACAACATCGTGGTGGTGAACGACAACCCCTACTCTTTCATTCTGAACAGAGACGAGCATCTGAGCATCCTGCAAGTGCCGGGAGCGAAGGAATGCTGCATCGAGTTCAACTCCATGTCGAAGAGCCACAACATGCCCGGTTGGCGTGTGGGCATGTTGGCAACCAACAGCACGTTCGTTCAGTGGATTCTGAAAATCAAGAGCAACATCGACTCGGGCACGTTCCGACCTCTGCAATTAGCCGCAGCACAAGCATACGAAAACACGGAAGCATGGCACACACACGCAAACATTGAAACTTACGCCACTCGTCGCAAAATTGCCGAGGAAATCATGACCACCCTCGGCTGCACGTTCGACCCCACGCAGCAAGGCATGTTCCTCTGGGGACGCATCCCCGACAGCATTGCCGACGTGGAGGACTTGACCGAAAAGGTGCTGCACGAGGCTCGCGTGTTCATCACCCCCGGCTTCATTTTTGGCTCGAACGGCAAGCGGTACATCCGCATCAGCCTTTGTGCCAAGGACGAGAAGATGCAACTCGCCTTGCAGAGAATTCAAGAAGTTTTCAAGAAATAAACAACAAACAACAATATGGAACTCGAACTACAACGATTAGGTCTTCCAAGTGATAATGAACGTCCGTTCGTCATCGCCGGTCCATGCTCTGCCGAGACCGAAGAGCAAGTCATGACCACAGCACGCCAGTTGGCTGAAAAAGGATGCCACATGTTTCGTGCCGGTGTGTGGAAACCCCGCACTAAACCAGGAGGATTCGAAGGAAACGGCGAGAAGGCACTGCCGTGGATGAAGCAGGTGAAGGAAGAAACAGGAATGCTGACCGCTACTGAAGTGGCAACCCCTGAGCATGTGGAATTGTGCCTCAAATACGGCATCGACATCCTCTGGGTGGGTGCAAGAACAACGGCAAACCCCTTTGCTGTACAGGCATTGGCTGACAGTTTGAAGGGTGTGGACATTCCTGTGTTTGTGAAGAACCCTGTCAACCCTGACCTCGAACTGTGGATTGGTGCCCTCGAACGCATCAATGGTGCAGGTATCAAACGTATGGCTGCCATCCATCGTGGTTTTTCATCTTACGACAAGAAGATTTACCGCAACCTCCCCATGTGGCAGATTCCTATCGAGTTGAAGCGTCGCATCCCGAACATTCCCATGGTGTGCGACCCCAGCCACATCGGTGGTCGTCGCGACCTCATCGCCCCACTCTGCCAACAGGCAATGGACCTCGGCATGGACGGCCTCATCGTGGAGAGCCACTGCAACCCCGACAAGGCTTGGAGCGATGCCAGCCAGCAGGTCACACCAGACATTCTCGACTACATCCTCTCCATCCTCGTCATCCGTGCTGAAACACAGACGACGGAGAACATCACCGCCCTGCGTAAGCAAATCGACGAAATCGACAACAACATCATCGAGGTGCTTGCCAAGCGTATGCGTATCAGCCGTGAAATCGGTCAATACAAGAAGGAGCATGGCATGACCATTCTTCAGACGGCACGTTACACCGAGATTCTCGACAAGCGTGGTGCTCAAGGAACGCTCATGGGCATTGACCCCGAGTGTATCAAGAAGATTTTCGAGGCAATTCACGAAGAATCTGTCAACCAGCAAATGAAAGTCCTGAATAAAGCATGAAAATTCTGATATTAGGAGCAGGCAAGATGGGGTCGTTCTTCACCGACCTGCTGTCGTTCGAACATGAAGTGGCTGTTTACGACATAGACCCCAAACGATTGAGATTCATGTACAACACCCAGCGTTTCACCACGTTGGAGGAGATTGGCGAGTTCCGTCCTGACCTTGTCATCAATGCCGTTTCGCTGAAATATACGTTGGACGTGTTCCGCCAAGTGATTCCTTATCTACCCAAGGAATACTGCATTTTGAGTGATATTTCGTCGGTGAAGACTGACTTTAAGGATTTCTATGAGGCGAGCGGTTTTCATTATGTCAGCACCCACCCCATGTTTGGTCCCACCTTTGCCAACCTCGGCAAACTGAGCGACGAAAACGCCATCATCATCAATGAAGGTGACTACATGGGACGCTGCTTCTTCAAGGACCTCTACTCGCGTCTGGGGCTCAACATCTTCGAATACACCTTCGAGGAGCATGACCAAACGGTGGCATACTCCCTCTCCATCCCCTTCATCTCCACCTTCGCCTTCGCGGCGGTGATGAAGCATCAGGATGCACCAGGTACCACCTTCAAGCGTCACATGAAAATCGCCAAAGGCGTCCTTTCTGAAGACGACACCCTCCTGCGTGAAATCCTCTTCAACCCCTACACCAAGGGACAGGTGGAGCAGATTCGCAAGGAGATGAAGGAAATCATCGAAATCATCGACACCCGCGACGAAGACCACATGCAGCAGTATCTGACCAAGATACGAAAGAACATCAAGTGAGGGAGGCTTTACACATTATTATATTTAAAGGGCATTGCTACACGTTAGCAATGCCCTTTTTCTGTTGACTTAAACTCGCCGTTCAGTTGTTCCAGCAACTGCGGGTTGAGGTCTAAGGCTTTTCGCATGTCGTCGAGGGCACCTTTCTTGTCGCCTCGGTTCATGCGGAGGGAGCCACGAAGTTGGTAGAGTTCGGCATCCTCGGTGTGGAGGGTGTCGATGAGAACATCCAAGTCTTTTTCCGCCTCTTCATACTGCTGCATCTGGCAGAGGGTGAGGGCACGCTGTTGATAAGCCTTGGCATCCGAGGGGTTGGCAGCGATGGCTTGGGTGGTTTTTACAATCATTTCGAGTGGAGTCATATTGAATCAATCTTTAGAAGTGAGCAATGTAGGGGAAAGACGGACATCGAAGCCATCGACAAGAAGTTCTTCCTCTGCCATCATGTCCCGAATGGTTTCTTTCAGCACCTGCGTTTTAAGGGAGAGTTTCTTCAAGTCTGTCAGTTGATGCACTTCGCCGTCTTGCAGAAATTCGACAATCGCCTTCCGCGTTTCCTGAATTTCATCCACCTTCTGAGTGCCGGTCTTTTTCTTTTCCAGACACCCGTCACACTGGCCACAATCGCAATCGGTCTTCTCGCCAAAGTAGCGAAGAAGCATCCGACTGCGACATTTATCAGTCGTGGTCACATATTCCGCGATGTCGTCGATACGCTGTTGGAAGTCGCTCTTGCGGTCTTGATAGACGATGGGAGGCAGATTGATTTGTTCCGTATCCACACGGGCGATGGGATAACCCACCGTGGGCGTGTGGCGATGAGGGATAAAATCAATGATGCGGCTGTGGTGAAGGTCTTTCAGAATCTGATAGACACGTTCAGCCGGAATCCCCGTGAGCACAGACAGGTATTGCTCTTCGACATAGACAAAGCCGGCGAACACACCCGTATAGACACGCAAGATGGTCTGAATCACGGCATCGGTTTCTGCATCCGTCTCGTACATCCGATACAGTTCTTCTTTCCGCAAGATGAAATGCAGTGCCGACTTGAAATCCTGCTCCTCGTGAAATTCCAGATAGCCCGCATTATTCAACAGGTTCAACGCCGAACAAGTCGGGACGGGAAACTGCCGAAAGCGTTTGCAAAATGTTTCGAGCGGGAAGTAAAACGTCCTGCCTGTCGCCTCGCCGACTCCGACCTGAAGGAAACAGGCGACGTTCTCATACGTCTTCCTCACATAGTCGATGTCGGGATAGGTCTGAGGCACACGACGATTGAGCGTCTTGATGTCTTGCTTGTTGTAGAGCAGGACCGCATAGGAGGTCTTGCCGTCACGCCCTGCACGACCAGCCTCCTGAAAGTAAGCCTCAAGCGAATCGGGCATATTGAAATGAATCACCAGCCGCACATCGGGCTTGTCGATGCCCATGCCGAAAGCATTGGTGGCGACCATCACACGCACACGGTCTTTCCGCCAACTAATCTGACGAAGGTCTTTCTCCGCATTGGTGAGCCCTGCATGGTAGTGGCTGGCGGAAATGTCATTGTCGTTCAAGTAGCGGGCAATGTCCACCGTCTGCTGACGGGTGCGTGTGTAAACAATGGCACTGCCATTAGGCACCCCCTGCAACACGTGCAGCATCTCCCCTGCCCTGTCTTCCGTCTCACGCACCACATAGATGAGGTTCTTGCGTTCAAAACTCATCGAAAAGACATTCTTCTCCCTGAAAGCGAGTTGTTCCTGAATGTCATCCACCACCTTGGGCGTGGCGGTCGCCGTCAACGCCAACACTGGCACATGGGCAGGAAGGAGGCGACGCATCTGGGCAATCTGCAAATAAGAAGGACGGAAGTCGTAGCCCCATTGCGAGATGCAATGAGCCTCATCGACCACTATCATGCTCACCTGACGCATACGCACCAGTTTCGCCTGAAAGATGTCGGAAGAAAGTCGTTCGGGGGAAATGTAAAGAAGTTTGTAAGCACCCAAGACACTGTTGTCGAGCACACGGATGATATCGTCACGCAGCATACCCGAATAAACCGCCTCCGCCTTGATGCCACGGTTCTTGAGTTGCTGCACCTGGTCTTTCATCAGCGAGATGAGCGGAGTGACCACGATGCACAACCCTTCCATTGCCAACGCTGGCACCTGAAAGCAGATGGACTTTCCGCCACCCGTCGGCATCAGTCCCAGCGTGTCCTTTCCGCTGCAGATGCTTTCGATGATGTCCGCCTGAATGCCCCGGAAAGAGCCGTAGCCCCAATACTCCCTGAGGATGTCAAGATACTTCCCGTCAGCCATTCTCGTCCACCTCTGGTTCGCTAATCCTGATGTCCTCGATTTGCAGTTGCACCTCGCCATGCTTGCGTGTATTTTCCTCCACGCTATACACGATGTCGAAGGCTCGTTTGGTCTTGATGTAGCGTGCTTCCGAACTCTGTCCGAAAGCGATGCCGTTCATCACGTTGTTCGACTTATTGTCCACCAGTTCCAACTTGATGTGCTCCTGCTGACGACCCACCACCTTGCTCGTTCCATAGTCATAGACATGGTGTGTGCAGAACAGCGGCTTGGGGTTGTCGGGGCCGTATGGACGCATCCGCTTCAGGTCGGAATGGAACTTGGGCGTGATGTCTTTGAAGTTGATGACCGCATGAATGTCCAGGTTCGGACGGGTCTGCTCGGGATTGATATTCTCGTGTACATACTCCTCGAAACGGCGGGTGAACTCAGGCACGTTTTCGAGTTTCATCGACAAGCCTGCCGCATAGGTGTGCCCGCCAAAGTTGTCGAGCAAATCCTCGCAATGCTGAATTGCCTTATACACATCGAAGCCGCTCACGCTGCGGGCACTGCCCGTCACGATGTCGCCATCGAGGGTCAGCACCACTGCCGGGCGGAAAAACTCCTCGGTCAGACGCGATGCCACGATGCCGATGACCCCCTTGTGCCAGTCGGCGTTGTAGATGACGATGGCACTCTTGTCCTCCATCTCGGGCATGTGCTCCACCACACGGCTTGCCTCCTCAGTCATGCGTTTGTCCAGTTCCTTACGTTCCTCGTTGTAGTGGTTGATGGTCTCTGCCATCGAGAGCGCCTTCTTGTAATTGTGTTCCACCAGCAGGTCCACCGACTCCTTGCCGTTCTGGATGCGGCCGCTGGCGTTGATGCGAGGACCAATCTTGAAGATGATGTCGCTCATGGTCAAGTCCTTGCCCGTCAGGCCGCACACGTCAATCACCGCCTTCAGCCCCACGCTGGGGTTGTTGTTCAACTGACGCAACCCGTGGAACGCCAAGATGCGGTTTTCGCCCATGATGGGCACAATGTCGCTGGCGATGCTGACGGCACAGAGGTCGAGCAGCGGAATCAACGTGCTGAAAGAAATGCCGTTGCTGATGGCAAATGCCTGCATCAACTTGAATCCCACCCCACAACCCGAAAGGTCGAGATAAGGATAGGTGTTATCGACTCGCTTGGCATTGAGGATGGCAACTGCCGGCGGCAGCACCTCGTCGGGCACATGATGGTCGCAGATGATGAAGTCGATGCCCTTGTCCTTGGCATACTGAATCTCCTCCGTCGCCTTGATGCCACAATCCAACACGACGACCAGTTTCACGCCACGGCTCTCGGCATAGTCAACACCCCTCCGCGACACGCCATAGCCCTCTTCGCTGCGGTCGGGAATGTAACACTCCACATTCGAATAGAACTGGGTCAGGAAGCGGTAAACCAATGCCACAGCCGTACACCCGTCCACGTCGTAGTCGCCATACACCAAGATGCGTTCACGCTGTCCCATCGCCTCGTTCAGTCGCTCCACCGCCACATCCATATCCTTCATCAAGAATGGGTCGTGCAGTTCCTGCAACTGTGGACGGAAATACGTCTTCGCCTTCTCCGCCGTGCGAATGCCGCGTGCCACGAGCATCTGTGCAATGGCTGGATTGACGTTCACAGCGTCAGCCAACTCTTTGGCACATGCCTGGTCCTCGGTTGTAGGTGGTTGGTAATTCCATTTGTAATTCATTCTATGTTGTCGTTTTATATGCACTCCCGATGCCCCGTCCGCACCTCGCATCCTTCCACCTTCTCTCCGCTCAAAATCCTCTCGCCTCAACCCGTCTTCACAGGGGCAAAATCACGCATCCACACACGCTCAGCAGCACCATTTTTTATCAAACAGCACATTTTCACCCAATATAATGTGTAAAGGTAGGGAAAAAAAATAATATACGGGCAAATTCTGCCAAAACTTTTTATATTTTTTGAGTTTTTACCCTTTTCTTCTTGATTTATGTCATTAAAATGCAATTTTTCTTCATGTTTTTTAAGTTATTTTTTGCAACATCGAAAAAAAGCCGTACCTTTGTAGCGTGTTTTTCATAGTATTAGATTTAAGGTTAACAAAGGTTCGGGTTACGGCGGTAACCCATTTTTTATTTTAAACGGGTTGTCCCCATCGGCGAAAGGAGGCTTCCCGCCAGAAAAAAGAAGGGTTCTGCCCGAAAAGACAGAGCCACTCTCCCACAAAACAAGGAAGGGGTTGCTCCACCACGGAACAACCCCTTCTTTCATCTCCTCGCTTCCCCTCTGACCCTCCCCTCGATACCCCTAAAGTGGTCTGAGTCACACCGCCTCGGCGGTCTGAGTCACACCACTCGGGCGGTGTGACTCAGACCACTTTTGAGGTGTCGAGGGAAGCATTTTGATGCATCCTTGTCAAGAGAGGGAGATGGGTTGAGGGGATGGGTGAAGTAAGGCAATATTATTGACAGATGTGCTGCGGGGAAATGACATTGAGGGCTATCGGGGAGGATGAAAGCGGCAAAATCGGCCATGAAGCCACAAATAAACATTTCTCTTGGGCTGTTTGTGGAAATATTTTTGTACATTTGTCGCCTGTTATTAGAAAATGATGAGTACACAATTGACACCGACAACTGAGAAGCAGCGATACATCATACTGGACGCTTTGCGAGGATTCGCTTTGCTGGGCATAGGCCTGGCGAACTTCCCCGAGTTTGCGTTGTGGACGTTCCTTTCGGGGGATGAGCAGAATGCGATGCCTACGGCTGCGGCTGACCATGTGGTGAGATTCTTGCAATATCTGCTGGTGGATGCGAAGTTTTACGGCATTTTCAGCATCCTGTTCGGCATCGGCTTTTCCATCATTCTGAGTCATGCGGAGGAGAGGGGCAGCAGCGGCATCCGACTGTTTTACAGACGAATGCTGGTGCTGCTGGGATTTGCGTTGGTGCATCTGCTGCTGATTTGGAGCGGCGACATCCTCTGCCTCTATGCGGTGGTGGGAATGCTGCTGCCACTGCTGAGGCGACTGAGCGACAAGAAGTTGCTGACGGTGGCTGGAGCATGTGTGTTTGTTCCTGTCGTGCTCGACCTCTGGCAAGAGTTTGCCGACATCAGTTTCTCGGCTCCTATCGTGGCTGCATGGTGGGCAAGGGCGAATGCATACGGCATCACAGAAGAGAACTTCGCCACGTGGCTGCGAGATGCCGACACCTATGCGGGGGTGCATCAGTTCTTGATGCAGGGAGCCATCGAGCGGATGTATGAGTTTGTGGACGGGCACCGGCTGCTGAAGGTGTTGGGGCTGTTTCTGATAGGCTACTGCATCGGCAGAAACAAGTTGTACGCACGTCTGGAGGCTATCAAGCCGTCGCTCAAGAAAATGCTTGGCGTTACACTCGCCATCGGTTTGCCTACCTCGGTGCTTTATGCCATGAGCGGCACAACGGGACACCAGTGGGGGCTGACCATCCACTCGTGGCTCTATGCCGTCAGTGCCCTCCCGATGGCATTTGCCTACATCTGCGGGGTCTGCCTCCTGCTGCTGCGTCACCCTGACGGCATCCTGTTCCGGCTCTTGGCGAAACCTGGACGCATGGCACTGACGAACTACATCGGACAATCGGTCATTGGCATCATCATCTATTACGGCATCGGTTGGGGGCTGGGATGCAGCATGGGATTGTGGCAGGTGGAAGTCGTCGCTATCGTGGTGTTCATCGCTCAAATCGTGTGCTCCCACTAGA
>CALAVF010000030.1 GCA_937892315.1 uncultured Prevotellaceae bacterium
AGGTGAAGGCACGAAAAAAACGGAATGAAAGCATACGAATGGAGAAAAAATCGTATATTTGCCAAAAGAAAAACCAAATCATTCTCAATATGAAGAAACTATTGACAACAGGCATCATGATGATTGCCTTTGCGTTGACGATTGACGCACAAGAGAAAAACGCCACCATTGAAGTACCCCAGTGGGTGAAGAACATCAAGATGAGTGGTTATGGTATGTTGCAATATCAGGCAGAAGACAAGGAAGGCGGCAAGCACAACGAGTTCAATCTTCGCCTGATGCGTCTCATCTTAGACGGCAAGATTGGCGGATTCGACTAACGAGAGCAAGGACTAAAAGTCCAAGTTATTTATGTTTTGAGCAGAAACGCCGAGTTAATCAATCGTTTTTGTTTCTCGTCGGGGCAAGGCGACAGCTGAGCCGACACCACATCCCGTGTCGCGTTTCTTGTGATAAAAAGTTAATGTACTGTCTATTTCTTGATATTCGGTTTTTAGGAGTTAAACATTCCGTTGATTCTATTACAATTGCAAAGGTACGAAAGATTTTGCAAAACAAAATAAAAATGAAGAAAAAATCACCAATTGCACGCATTTGATGAAAAAATCTGTTCCATCTGCTTAATCGTGCCGTAGGCACTTGTCGGGATAAAACGACATACCCCTTCGGGGTGATTTAGCAGATTAAGCAGATTAGATGAAAAAAATCCGTTCAATCTGTTTAATCGTGCCGTAGGCACTTGTCGTAATAAAAAACGACATACCCCTTTGGGGTGATTAAAGGGATTAAGCGGATTTTTGGAAAAATCTGTTCCATCTGCTTAATCGTGCCGCAGGCACTTGTCGGGATAGAAACGACATACCGCTTCGCGATGATTTAGCAGATTTAGCAGATTTTTCACGAATCATGTGGGGGAGCATCTTTGCCCCTTTGGGGTGGGGATGTCAATTTCGTCTTGGCTAAAATGGCGTGCAGGGAGCGTCGAAAGTGGTCTGAGTCAGACCGCCTCGACGGTGTGACTCAGACCACTCGGGCGGTGTGAGTCACACCACTTCAGAGGTAACGAGTGTGTCATTTTGTCCTATTGCAAGAGATGACTGAAGACATTCAGAGGTGTGATAAGCCCAAGCAACTTGCGAACCTTTAGTTCGATGTAGTCAAACTTGAATGGTGAATGACGTAGGCATTTCGGACGAGTGAAAGGCTTTTTGTTACCGAAATCAATTATTTTTAATGCAAATTGTAATTATTTTTGACAAAAGTGCGATAAAATGAAATAAAAGTTGTAATTTTGCAGTCAAATTTACATAAATCAAGGAATCATAAGAAACAGACACGACAAAATGGCAAAACGTAGATTAGAAAATCAGGGATTGTATAGTGCGGCGTATGAGCACGACGCTTGCGGTGTCGGAATGGTGGTCAACATTCATGGTGGCAAGAGCCATGAACTGGTGGACAACGCACTGAAAGTTTTGGAAAACATGGAGCATCGCGGTGCTGAGACTCGCGACAAGACGGGCGACGGCGCCGGCATCTTGGTGCAGATTCCGCATGAATTCATTTTGTTGCAGGGCATTCCGGTGCCAGAGAAAGGAAAGTATGGCACAGGACTGGTGTTCTTGCCCAAGGATGCCACCCGACAGGAGGAAATCCTGTCTATCATGATTGAGGAAATTGAACGTGCAGGGCTGCAACTGATGCACTTGCGCAATGTGCCGACCAACAGTGAGGCGCTGGGTGAAGGGGCTCATCAGGTGGAACCCGACATCAAGCAAATGTTCGTGACGGGTGTGAGTGATGAGGATGTGCCTGTGTTTGAACGTATATTATATAAGGTACGCAAGAAGATTGAGAACCGCATCGACGACGAGGATTTCTACATCTGCTCGCTGTCGAGCAAGGACATCATTTATAAAGGTATGTTGACTTCGGGGCAGTTGAGGCGGTATTTCCTCGACCTGAGCAACGAGTACTTCACGAGCGGATTGGCACTGGTACATTCGCGTTTCAGCACCAACACGTTCCCGAAGTGGAAGTTGGCACAGCCGTTCCGCTATCTGTGCCACAACGGTGAAATCAACACCGTGAGAGGCAACCGCGGCTGGATGAAGGCACGTGAAAGCGTACTCTCCTCCCCTGCCCTCGGCAACATTCAGGACATTCGCCCCATCTTGCAGGAGGACATGAGCGACTCAGCAAGCCTCGACAACGTGTTTGAGTTCCTGGTGATGAGCGGATTGAGTCTGCCTCAGGCGATGGCGATTCTGGTGCCAGAGTCCTTTAACGACAAGAATCCTATCAGCGAAGACCTGAAAGCATTCTATGAATATTACTCCATCCTGATGGAACCTTGGGATGGTCCTGCCGCTCTGATGTTCTCTGATGGACGTTATGCGGGCGGTATGTTGGACAGGAACGGCCTTCGTCCTTCACGCTACACGATTACGAAGAACGGCATGATGGTCGTGGCATCCGAAGTGGGCGTGATGGATTTCGAGCCAGGCGATGTGGTGAGCAAGGGACGTTTGCAACCCGGAAAGATTCTTCTTATTGACACACAGGAGGGCAAGATTTATTACGACGGGGAAATCAAGGCGAAGTTGGCATCGGAACACCCTTATCGTCAGTGGCTTTCGACCAACCGCATCCAGTTGGAGAAACTGAAGAGCGGTCGCCACGTGGAAAACAGCGTGGAGAACTACGAACGGAAACTCATCAACTTCGGCTTTGGTCAGGAAGACATCGACAAGACGGTGGTTCCGATGGCGGTGAACGGACAGGAGCCTGTCGCTGCCATGGGAAATGACACGCCGCTCGCCATCATCAGCGACCGTCCACAGATTTTCTTCAACTATTTCCGCCAACAGTTCGCACAGGTGACCAATCCCGCCATCGACCCGATTCGCGAGGAACTGGTGATGTCGCTCACAGAGTATATCGGTGCGGTGGGCACCAACATCTTGACTCCTGACGAATCGAACTGCAAGATGGTGCGTCTTCCGCAGCCCGTATTGACCAACACGCAGTTGGACATCCTGTGCAACATCCGCTACAAAGGCTTTAAGACACACAAGTTGCCGATGCTGTTTGACATCGAGAAAGGTGCCAGCGGTTTGCGTCAGGCGATCGAAGACCTCTGCAAGAAAGCAGAAGAGTCAGTGGACGAAGGTGTCAACTATATCATCCTTTCCGACAGGGACATTGACGAAAAACGTGCAGCCATCCCTTCGCTGTTGGCAGTTTCGGCAGTACACCACTATTTGATTAGCGTGCAGAAACGTGTGCAGACAGCCTTGATTGTGGAAAGCGGAGAAATCCGTGAGGTGATGCATGCAGCTCTTCTGCTGGGTTATGGTGCAAGTGCCATTTGTCCTTACATGACGTTCGCCGTACTGGACGACTTGGTGAAGAAACATAAGATTCAAGAAGAATATGCCACTGCCGAAAGCAACTACATCAAGGCGGTGGATAAGGGCCTGAAGAAAATCATGAGCAAGATGGGCATTTCCACCATCCGTTCGTATCGTGGAGCCAAAATCTTCGAATCGATTGGACTTTCGGAGGATTTATTGCGTCGCTATTTCGGCGCAGAAATCTCCACCATTGGCGGTGTCGGTTTGCGTGATATTGCTCGCGATGCCATCCGTCTGCATGACGAAGCGTTCAAACCTGCTGAAATCAACGAGTTCCTGCCTAACAACGGACAGTTCTCCTATCGCAAGGACGGCATCCTCCATGCATGGAATCCCGATACTATTGCAAACTTGCAGATTGCCACACGACTCGGCTCGTACAAAAAGTTCAAGGAGTGGGCAAAGTTGGTGGATGAGAAGGAGAAGCCCATCTTCATTCGCGACTTCTTCGGATTCAAAAAGGCTGCAACACCTGTTCCTTTGGAAGAAGTGGAGCCTGTGGAAAGCATCGTGAAGCATTTCGTCACAGGAGCCATGTCGTTTGGTGCCCTCAGCATCGAAGCCCATGAGGCTTTGGCATTGGCAATGAACAAACTCGGCACTCGCAGCAACACGGGCGAAGGCGGTGAGGACAACGCACGTTACCATACCGAGGTGGATGGTGTCAGCCTTTCTTCCAAGACGAAGCAGATTGCCTCGGGACGTTTCGGCGTGACTGCCGAATACTTGGTGAATGCAGAGGAAATCCAAATCAAGGTGGCACAAGGAGCCAAGCCTGGCGAGGGTGGTCAATTGCCCGGTTTCAAAGTGAACAAAATTATCGCCAAGACCCGAAATGCCATCCCCGGCATCTCGCTCATTTCACCTCCACCCCATCACGACATCTATTCGATTGAGGATTTGGCACAACTCATCTTCGACTTGAAGAATATCAACCCAACTGCCGCAGTATCAGTCAAATTGGTAGCAGAAAGTGGTGTAGGTACGATTGCCGCAGGTGTGGCAAAAGCAAAGGCGGACCTCATTGTCATCAGTGGTGCAGAAGGCGGTACGGGAGCCTCTCCTGCCTCTTCCATGCGGTTTGCAGGTATCAGCCCTGAGATAGGTTTGGCAGAGACCCAGCAGACGCTCGTGCTGAATGGGCTTCGCAATCAGGTACGTCTACAGACTGACGGTCAGTTGAAGACCGCCCGCGACGTGATTATCATGGCGATGCTGGGTGCAGATGAGTTCTCGTTTGGCACATTGCCTCTCATTGTGTTGGGTTGTGTGATGATGAGAAAATGCAACACGAACACCTGCCCTGTGGGAGTGGCGACACAAGATGAACGCCTTCGTGCCCGATTCATGGGGAAGGCTGAATATGTAGTGAATTACTTCACCTTCTTGGCTGAGCAAGTGCGTGAGTATCTTTCTGAAATGGGTGTTCACAAACTCAAGGACATCATCGGCAGGACCGACCTCATCGAAGTGAAAGCCGCTGACCCATCCACCAAGCAGGGCACGATGGACTTCACACGTCTTTTGACAAAGGTGGAAACGGACAAGGCACTCTACTGGGATAGAGGTGAGTTCACAAAGGTTTCGGCGGCTAAAGACGAGGAAATCATCAAGGCGGCTCAACGTGCCATCGAGCATCAAGAAGAGGTGAATCTCGACTATGCCATCAAGAACACGGATAGAGCCGTGGGCACGATGCTCAGTGGCGTGATTGCCAAGAAATATGGTGAGGAGGGATTGCCTGACAGCACCATCAACATTAAATTCAAAGGGTCGGCAGGACAATCGTTTGGTGCTTTTGCCGTGAAGGGCGTAAACCTCAAACTCGAAGGCGAGTGCAACGACTACTTCGGGAAAGGCCTCAGCGGCGGTCGCATCAGCATCTTGCCGCCAGCACGCAGCAGCAGCGACTTTGTGGCTGAAGACAACATCATTGCAGGAAACACAGGATTGTATGGTGCCACGACAGGCGAACTATATGTGAATGGCCGTGTGGGCGAACGCTTTGGTGTGAGAAACTCGGGAGCCATCGCTGTGATTGAAGGAGCCGGCGACCATTGCTGTGAATATATGACAGGTGGTCGTGTGGTGGTGCTTGGTGAGACAGGCAGAAACTTTGCCGCTGGTATGTCTGGCGGTGTGGCATACGTCTGGGACAAGAACCACAACTTCGACTATTTCTGCAACATGGACATGGTGGAAATCAATCTTGTGGAAGATGCCGCTTTCCGAAAGGAACTGAAAGAACTTATCCGCAAGCACTATCTCTACACAGGTTCTGCACTTGCAGGAAAGATGCTGGATGACTGGAGCCGCTATGTGGAAGAGTTCATTCAAGTGGTGCCGATTGAGTACAAACGCGTCTTGCAGGAAGAACAGATGGCGAAACTTCAACAGAAGATTTCCGACATCCAACGTGACTATTAAACCTCATTACAAAATTAAAGATAGAAGAGAAAAATGGGAAATCCAAAAGCATTTCTGACAGTGCCTCGCAAGGAGGCTGGATATCGTCCTGTTCATGACCGCATCCACGATTTTGGTGAGGTGGAACAGACACTCAACACAAGAGACCGACAAGAGCAGGCAAGCCGCTGCATGGATTGTGGTGTGCCCTTCTGCCACTGGGCTTGTCCACTGGGCAATAAAGACCCCGAATGGAACGACGCCCTCTATCGTGGTGAATGGGAAACCGCTTACAAGATACTGAAAAAGACCAATGACTTCCCCGAGTTCACAGGACGCATCTGCCCTGCCCTTTGCGAAAAGTCGTGTGTGCTCTATCTGACCACAGGCGAGGCTGTGACCAATCGTGAAAACGAGTGTGCCATTGCCGAACGTGCTTATCTGGAAGGATACGTGACCATCGAGCATCCTGAGAGGAACGGCAAGAAGGTTGCGGTGATTGGTGCAGGCCCTGCAGGACTCGCTGCCGCCAATCAGTTGAACTACAAGGGATATGAAGTGACGGTGTTCGACAAGAACGAAGCCGCCGGCGGATTGCTCCGTTATGGCATTCCGAACTTCAAACTGAACAAGAGCATCATCGACCGTCGCATCCGAGTGATGGAGCAGGAAGGGGTGAAGTTTGTGTATGGGAAGAAATTTAATTTAGAAGAACTCGACAATTTAGAAATTCTGGAAGAACTTGGGAAGCCTGATGCGATTGTCGTTGCCACAGGCACACCAGAAGCACGTGACCTCAAAGCCCCTGGCCGTGAACTGAAAGGTATTCATCTCGCCCTCGAACTACTCAGTCAGCAGAACCGCGTGTTGGCTGGTATGGAGTTCTCCAAAGAGGAACGTGTGACCGCCAAAGGCAAGAAAGTGCTGGTCATCGGTGGCGGTGATACGGGTAGCGACTGCATTGGCACGTCTCATCGACAAGGGGCAAAATCGGTGACTCAAATCGAAATTATGCCTAAGCCTCCTGTGGGACACAACCCCGCCACCCCATGGCCCAATTGGCCTGTCATCCTCAAGACCACATCGTCCCACGAGGAAGGTTGCGAACGTCGCTGGAACATCAACACCCTCGAATTTCTCGGTAAGGACGGCAAAGTGACAGGTGTGCGTGTTCAACCTATCGACTGGAAACCGAATCCTGAAGGTGGTCGCCCCATCATGGTGGAGGCAGGTGAACCCGAAGTGATTGAGGCAGACCTTGTTCTCCTCGCCATGGGTTTCATCAAGCCTACACAACCGAAATTCCCTGAAAATGTCTTTGTGGCAGGCGATGCAGCCAACGGTGCATCTCTCGTGGTGAGAGCCATTGCATCAGGCAGAAAGACCGCAGAGGCAGTGGATGAGTTTCTGTCGAAATGACGAGAGAATGAAATAATGCGATAATGACCACAAACAATATGGCATACACAAATACAAACTATCAAAAACTTTCCCAACGCTATCTCTTTGCCGAGATAGCACAACAGGTGAATGACTATAAGGCAGAACATCCCGAAGCCCAACTCATCCGACTGGGCATCGGCGATGTGACCCGCCCACTCCCCGAGGCTTCTATTCAAGCCATGCATCGTGCGGTGGATGAATGTGCCGACGGAAAGACCTTCCGAGGTTATGGCCCCGAACATGGTTATGACTTCCTTATCGATGCCATCATTCAGCACGACTTCCTGCCCCGAGGCATCCATCTCAGTCGTGAGGAAGTCTTCATCAGCGATGGGGCGAAGAGCGACACGGGCAATATCGGTGACATCCTTTCTACAGATAATATTGTCGGCATCACCGATCCTGTCTATCCCGTTTATGTTGACACCAACATCATGGCGGGGCGTCAACTCCATTACATTCCTTGCCATGCAGGAAATGGCTTTACGGGAGATATTCCTCAAGAGCATCTGGACATCATCTATCTCTGCTACCCCAACAATCCCACAGGGGCTGTCATCACGAAAGAGAAGTTGGCACAGTGGGTCAAGTATGCACGAGAGAACGATGCCATCATCCTCTACGATTCCGCATACGAAGCCTTCATCCAAGATGACACACTTCCCCACTCCATCTACGAGATTGAAGGAGCCAAGGAGTGTGCCATTGAGTTCCGCAGTTTCTCCAAAACCGCAGGATTCACGGGCATCCGATGCGGCTACACCATCATTCCCAAAGAACTCACCTCTGCCGACGGACAGAGCCTCAACGCCCTTTGGAATCGCCGCCAGTGCAGCAAGTTCAACGGAGCCTCCTACATTTCCCAACGCGGTGCCGAAGCCATCTACACCCCTGAGGGGAAACAGCAGGTGAAGGACACCATCCGTTACTATATGCAGAACGCCCACTACATCCACGACTGCCTTGCCCACTACGGGCTCACGGTGTATGGAGGCGAGCACTCCCCCTACATCTGGGTATCGACACCCGAAGGCGAGGATTCGTGGTCGTTCTTCCACCGTCTGCTGACCCAAGCCAACGTCGTGGTCACTCCAGGCGAAGGATTCGGCAAGCATGGCGAAGGATTTGTCCGCATCACCGCCTTCGGCACGCAGGAAGCGAGTGTTGAAGCGATGCAACGAATCAAAAACATCTTGTAAATTGTCAATTATCAATTGTCAATCAACATGGAACCTCTCAAACATGAATGCGGCGTGGCGATGATTCGCCTGCTCAAGCCCCTTTCCTACTATCAGGAGAAATATGGCACGTGGATGTACGGCCTCAACAAACTCTACCTCCTCATGGAGAAACAGCACAACCGAGGACAGGAAGGGGCAGGACTCGCCTCGACCAAACTCGCGGCACTCCCTGGCGAAGAGTACATGTTTCGCGAACGTGCCCTCGGCAGCGGTGCCATCACCGAGATTTTCCAGCATGTGAATGAGCAACTCAAGGCTTATACTTCCGACCAACTTGCCGATGCCGATTTTGCCCAACGTCACCTTCCCTTTGCCGGAGAAATCTATATGGGTCACCTCCGTTACTCCACCACCGGCAAAAGCGGAATCGCCCATGTACATCCCTTCATGCGTCGCAACAACTGGCGAGCCAAAAACCTTTGTCTTTGTGGCAACTTCAACCTCACCAACGTTGATGAAGTGTTCGCTGACATCACCTCCAAAGGGCAGCACCCACGCATCTACAACGACACCTACATCATGCTCGAGATGATGGGACATCGGCTCGACCGTGAGAGCGAACGCATCTACAACATTGCCCAAGAGAGAGGACTCACAGGCACAGCCATCACCGACTTCATCGAAGAGAACATCGACATTGCCAACATTCTTCGCACCTCCGCCCCCCTCTTCGATGGAGGTTACGTGCTGTGCGGCTTCACAGGCAGCGGCGAAATGTTCTCCATGCGTGACCCGTGGGGCATCCGTCCCGCCTTCTGGTATCAGGACGAGGAAGTGCTCGTCGTCGCCTCCGAACGACCTGTCATTCAGACCACGTTCGACGTGGAGACCGACAGCATCCACGAACTGCAAGCAGGCACAGCACTCATCGCCCGCAAGAACGGCTCCGTCCGTCTCACCCCGATTCTTCCACCCCAAGGCAACCACGCCTGCTCCTTCGAACGCATCTACTTCAGCCGAGGCAGCGACCGAGACATCTACCGTGAACGCAAAGCCCTCGGCGAACAACTCACCCCACAGGTGGAAAACGCCATCGGTGGCGACCTCGAACATACCGTCTTCAGTTACATCCCCAACACTGCCGAAGTCGCCTTCTACGGACTTCTCGACGGTTTCAAGAAAAAACTCAACGAAGAAAAGGTTGAACAACTCTTCCAACTCACCCAGGACCATCAGCCCACAAAGGAAGAGATACGTGGCATACTCCATAATTACGTGCGGAGCGAGAAAGTCGCCATCAAGGACATCAAACTACGCACCTTCATCACCGAAAGCAACCAACGCAACGACCTTGCCGCCCACGTCTACGACATCACATACGGCTCCCTACGTCCCTACGAGGATCATCTGGTCATCATCGACGACTCCATCGTGCGAGGGACGACCAGCGCCTATATTGTGGGACTGATCCGCGCTGCCGGCGCACAGGAGGTCCATCTGCGTATCTCCGCGCCGCCGTTTCTCTATCCCTGCTATTATGGCACCGACGTGGATTCGGTCAATTCCCTTATCGCCAACGGGCACAGCGCGGCGGAGGTCGCCCGCATGGTGGGGGCAGACTCTTTGGCATTTCTCTCCGTAGAGAGCGCAAGGAAGCTGTCGCCCGGTCTGGAAGAGAAACTCTGCTGCGCCTGCTTCGACGGCGACTATCCCGCAGGGGAAAGCCCGCGGGGGAAATCATTCAGCCATTCTTGACGTGGCATAGCCGCGGTGCTACGATGTGGGATGTGGCTTTGACAGAGTTTTGAGGAGCCAGATACTAATGTGCCATTATTGGAGGAGGATTGCAATGAGAAGAAAGGTGTGCTATGGGCTGGTGCTCGCTGTGGCGGCAGTCCTGATGAGTTTCGGGGGGGGTAGTTCACGCACCGCGCTAGCCGCCGCGGCGGAGAGGGATTTTAATACCACTGTGGGGGCTGATAGCACGGTGACGATCACCAAATACACCGGCGCTGGCGGCGAGGTGGTGATCCCAGATACGATAGGTGGTGTGCCGGTCACGGCGATCGCTGAGAAAGCATTCCAGTCTAATACAGATATCACTTCGATCAGTTTGCCCGCAAATCTTGTTTCCATTGGCAAATATGCTTTTTCTGGATGTAAGAATCTTAGGGAGATCAACTTCAATAAGGCCCTTGTTTCCATGGGGGAGCGTGCGTTTGATAGCTGCTCGTCCCTGGAAAAGATCATCCTGCCCAATTCAATCAAGGTGCTGGGCAATCAGCTTTTCCGGAATTGCATATCTGTGACCAAGGTGTATATACCAAAATCAGTAGATGATAACGTACCGATGAAGCCATTTGCAGGCTGCACTGCGCTGAGGACTGTTGAATTTGAGGATGGGATCACGCGGATCCCTGGTTCAAAGGACTCCTTTTTTTATGATCATGGTGGTATTTTTGGTGAATCGGGCATCGAGGAGATCGTTCTGCCTGATACAGTGGAGAGCATAGGTGCAAATGCGTTTCTGAACTGCAAAAATCTCAAAAAGGTCACTTTTTCCAAAGGGTTAAAGACCATAGAGGGCGGCGCTTTTCATAATTGCTCGGCGCTGGAAGAGGCCATTCTCCCCGAGGGTCTACAGAAGCTGGGGCAAGAGAGCTTTGAGGACTGTACGTCGCTCAGGGAGATTTTTTTGCCAAGTACGCTGGAAAGTGCCGGCCGGCTGTCGTTCCATGGTAACACCTCGCTCAAGATCGTAACCTTTGGGGATGGCACACAAAAGATATTCGGCGCGGATCCTATATACTATGATGAAGGTCTGTTTGGCGATAGCGGGATCGAGGAGATAGTGATTCCAGGGAGGGTGACGGAGATCGAGGGCTGCGCGTTCGCGGGGTGCCATGAGCTCAAGAGCATATCACTCCCATCTGGCATCGTGCCCCATTCCTGGTAAGGTTGGGAAGATAGGGACGAAGGCGTTCCTGGACTGTACATCATTGCAGGAGGTTTACGTCCCTAAGAGTGTTACCGCAATATCAGACAAGGCATTTATGGGGTGCACGGCGCTGCAATCCGTGGAATTTGAGGTACATAACCTCTACACAACGGTACAGACGCTCGGAAGCAGTATCTTTGAGGATTGCGCCTCACTGACGGACATACAGC